>CAJLYN010000133.1 GCA_905210875.1 uncultured Bacteroides sp.
CTGCCGTCGTATTCATCGATTGCGAACTGGGCAGCCACATTCGCTCCAAAGGGTGGGAAAACTGGCGTAACCCCGAAAACGAAAAGACAGCCCGATATGCCGAATACCATAACTACGGCGCAGGTGCAGCCACCGACAAAAGAGTAGACTGGTGTCGCCAGCTCTCCAAGAAAGAGGCACGGAAGTACACCCGCGAAAATGTACTCGGTACCGGTTGGTGGGAAAATACCTCGAAATAAGTTTTCATACAATCACCTTACAAACACAAATTCATCCATGAAAAAAAACAGCATCATCGCAGCCCTCTTGCTCCTGTCGGGCAGCCTCGCGGCCCAGAGCCTCTCGGAAGTATGGGTTCCCGACCTTGGTAACGGAAAGTACAAAAATCCAGTCATCAATGCCGACTACTCCGATCCCGACGTGTGCCGCGTCGGCGACGACTACTACATGACCTCGTCGAGCTTCAACTGCATTCCGGCATTGCAAATTCTCCATTCCAAAGACCTCGTCAATTGGACCCTCATCGGCTATGCCGCTGAACGGCTGACCCCGGAAGAAGACTTCGCCAAGCCCCAGCATGGCAACGGCGTGTGGGCTCCCAGCATACGTTATCACAACGGCGAATTCTATGTATGTTACGGCGACCCCGACCGTGGCATCTACATGATTAAGACCAAAGACCCCGCCGGACGCTGGGACGAACCCATACTCATACATCCAGCCAAAGGACTCATCGACCCCTGTCCCTACTGGGACGAAGACGGCCGAGCCTACATCGCCCACGGCTATGCCGGCAGCCGGGCCGGAGTGAAGAGCATCATCGGCATGATAGAGATGACCCCCGACGGTACCGCCACGATAGGTCCCGACCGTGTCATCTATGACGGTCACATCGGCAACGAAACCATCGAAGGTGCCAAGATGTACAAACGCGACGGCTACTACTACATCTTCTCACCCGCCGGAGGCTTAGCCACCGGCTGGCAGGTAGTGCTTCGCTCCAAAAACGTATGGGGTCCCTATGAAGCCCGTACCGTCATGGCACAAGGCAACACCAACGTCAACGGTCCGCACCAGGGCGCATGGGTCGACACCCCGGACGGTAAAGAACACTGGTTCCTCCACTTCCAGGACAAAGGCGCCTACGGCCGTGTGGTACACCTGCAACCCATGGAATGGCTCGAAAACGGCTGGCCCGTCATCGGCGTCGACAAAGACGGCGACGGCTGCGGCGAACCTGTCAGCACTTATAAAAAACCCAATGTAGGGAAAACCTATCCCAAAGCCACACCGGCCGAAAGCGACGAGTTCGACAGCGTAGACCTCGGCCTGCAATGGCAATGGCACGGCAACCCCAATGCCTTGTGGTACTTCTGCGACGCAGCCTCCTCGAAACTCCGGCTGTTCTCCCACTGCACCCCCGGCATGAAAAGTCTATACGACGTACCCAATCTGCTGCTGCAAAAATTCCCGGCCGAGAATTTCACGGCAACCACCCAAGTAAAACTTGCACCCCGCAAAAACAAAGGAAAGACAGTAGAGGGTGAAAGAGGAGGTCTCGTAATCATGGGTCTCGACTATGCCGTACTCGCCCTCGAAAGCCGTGCCGACGGCATCTATCTCGTACAAGCTGTCTGCCCCAAAGCCGACAAGGGTGGAGTGGAAAAAGAAAATGCCTCCATCAAACTCGACGGCAATGAACTCTATCTGCGCGTCAAGGTGAAACAGACAACCAAAAACCCCACACAGAAACCCGACTACAACTGTGAATGCACCTTCTATTACAGCCTCGACGGCAAGAAATTCTCCCCCATCGGAGAAAAATTCACCGCCAAGGTAGGCCAATGGATTGGAGCCAAGGTAGGCCTCTTCTGCACTCGCCCCTGGACGAGCAACGACAGCGGCTGGCTCGAATCGGACTGGTTCCGCATCACCAAATAACACTTTATTGTAAGGGAAAAATCGGGCATTCATGTCCCGATTTTTCCTTTCTTCTCACCAACATCTACCCCTAAAACACCCTTACACTATGACAAAACTTGGAACAGCACTTTCTAAAATTGGGACCAAAGTAGTACTTTGCGGCTCAGGCGAACTGGGTAAAGAGGTCGCCATCGAATTACAACGCTACGGTGTCGAAGTAATCGCCCTCGACAAATACCCCAATGCCCCAGCCATGCAGGTGGCTCACCGCTCCTATGTATTATCGATGCTCGACGGTGCCAAACTGCGCGAAATCATCGAAAAAGAAAAACCCGACCACATCATTCCCGAGGTGGAGGCCATCGCCACTCCTACCCTCGTTGAACTCGAAAAAGAGGGATATAACGTAACCCCCACGGCCAAAGCCACCTTCCTTACCATGAACCGCGAAGGCATACGCCGCCTCGCCGCCGAGGAGCTGGGCCTGAAAACCTCGCCTTACCGCTTTGCCTCGACACGTGAAGAGTTCGACGCTGCCGTAGCCGAGATAGGCATGCCCTGCGTGGTAAAACCCATCATGAGTTCGTCGGGCCACGGACAGAGCGTCATACGCTCCCAGGCCGACATCGACCACGCCTGGCACTACGCCCAGGAAGGCGGACGCGCCGGGGCCGGCCGCGTTATTGTCGAAGGATTTGTCAACTTCGACTACGAAATCACCCTGCTCACCGTGCGCCACATAGGTGGTACGACCTTCCTCAAACCCATCGGGCACCACCAGGTCGACGGCGACTACCGCGAGTCGTGGCAACCGCAGGCCATGAGCGAGAAGGCTCTGAAATCTGCCCAAGAGATTGCCGGCAAGATAACCGAAGCACTGGGCGGCTGGGGCATCTTCGGCGTCGAGATGTTTATCAAAGGCGACGAAGTGATATTCAGCGAAGTATCGCCGCGGCCTCACGACACCGGCATGGTAACCATGATTTCGCAAGACCTCTCGGAGTTTGCCCTCCACGCCCGCGCCGTACTGGGACTGCCGGTTCCAGGCATACGATTCTACGGACCTTCGGCCTCCAAAGCCATCGTTGTCGAGGGCGACACCGACAAGGTAGAGTTTGACAATCTCGAAGAGGTTTTGAGCGAGCCCGGTGTACAGATACGCATCTTCGGAAAAGCCGAAGTCAAGGGACATCGTCGTCTGGGAGTCATACTGGCTTGCGCCGACACCGTCGAGGAGGCTCTGGCCAAAGCCGAGCGGGCTTATGCCAAACTCAAAATCAACGTGCTTCCCCGATAATTTCGTCACTCATCTTTAAATACGAGCGGCCAGCCTTACAAAGGCTGGCCGCTTTTTCGTTGTTCTCACCGCTTCACCGAAGCCGAAGGGAAAAAACTCTACCGACAACTGACGGTTACGACTTGTGGGTCTCAACAATCTGCGTGGGAGGCAATGTCTCGTTACGACGGGCAACGGCCTCTACCACGGCCTCGGCCAGCTCGGTAAATGCCCTTCCCGTCACGGTATTGCCGTCGAGAGCCACGGGTCGGCCTTCATCGCCACCTTCACAGATGCTCTGCACGATAGGAATCTGCCCCAGCAAAGGAATATGCATCTCCTCGGCCAGTCGCTTTGCTCCCTCTTTGCCGAAGATGTAGTAGCGGTTTTGGGGCAACTCGGCCGGCGTAAACCAGGCCATATTCTCAACCAAGCCCAACACCGGCACATTCACCTTGTCGTTGGTAAACATGTCGATACCCTTGCGAGCATCGGCCAAGGCCACCTGCTGCGGAGTCGACACGACAATGGCGCCGGTAATGGCCAGTGTCTGTATGAGCGTAAGGTGTATATCGCTCGTTCCCGGGGGAAGGTCGAGTACAAAATAGTCGAGGTCGCCCCAGTTAGCATCGGCAATCAACTGTTTGAGGGCATTGCTGGCCATACCGCCCCGCCACACAACAGCACTGTCGGGATTCACAAAGAAACCTATCGAAAGGAGCTTCACGCCATATTTCTCGACCGGAACGATAAGGTCGCGACCGTCGACATTCTCGGCATAGGGGCGCGCCTCTTCAACGTCGAACATCTTGGGCATCGAGGGGCCGAAAATATCGGCATCGAGCAAGCCTACCTTATAACCCAGACGGGCCAGTGCCACAGCCAGATTGGCCGAGACGGTCGACTTGCCCACACCTCCTTTTCCCGAGGAGACGGCAATGATGTTTTTCACCTGTGGCAGGAGTTTTCCGGGAGCGGGAGCCTGCGCCTGGCGGCTCTTGACCCGTATATTGCCCCTGATGTCGATATCTTCGCCCACATAGGTGAGTATGGCTGTTTCGGCAGCCTTTACCACCGACTTCTGAAAGGGGTCGTTGACCTTGTCGAAGATGAGGGAAAACGATACCTTGTTGCCATCGATACGGATATCATCTTCGACCATTCCTGCGGCTACCAGGTCTTTGCCGGTGCCAGGATACCGCACTGTGGCCAGTGCGTCAAGAATCAGTTTTGGATATATTGCCATAATCAATAAGAAATAATAGTTTTCAACACATTATTTGCCCGAAGCCGCAGCGCTGCGTTTGCTGCGGTTGAAACTGCGATAAGAATCATAGGCAATCTCCACCTCGGGTTCGACATAGGTGTCGCGGGGTTCACACACAAACTGTATGTATTTGATGGTCATGCCCCGGTCGAGCCACTGCTGTTCATAAAAGGTGCGTATGGAGAGTATGTCGTCGTCGATGCCCGAATGGTAGAGGTCGTCGGTCTGCACACGCACCGGATAGCCGTTGGCCTTCACCATCTCGCAGGTATAGGTATAGAGAAAAGGGCTGTCGCATTTGAGATGTATCAGCCCGTCGGGTCGCAACACGCGGCGATAAAGCTCCATGAAGCGGGTCGAGGTGAGCCGCTTGCGCACCTTCTTCATCTGCGGATCGGGAAAGGTAATCCATATCTCCGACACCTCTCCGGGGGCAAAGAAGTGGTCGATGAGTTCTATCGACGTGCGCAGAAAGGCCACATTGGCGAGCCCCTCCTGCAACGAAGCCTTGGCCCCGGTCCACATGCGGGCTCCCTTGATGTCGACACCGATAAAGTTTTTCTGCGGATACCTGCGGGCCAGCCCCACGGCATACTCGCCCTTACCGCAGCCCAGTTCGAGTACAATGGGGTTGTCGTTCTTGAAAAAGTCGGCATTCCAGCGGCCGCGCATCTCGAAACCTTTCTCGCGCAACACGGCAAAAGGGTATTGAAAGACATGCGGATAACCGCTCATGTCGTCGAATTTCTGTAATTTGTTTTTTCCCATACGATAATAGCTCTTACATGCGACTGTCAAAACGTATGATATGCTCCACGACAAAGAGGTCGCGGATATCGCTCTTGTGCACCTCGATGTCGTCATACTCCTTGTTGGCACTGCGAAGAATCACCATCGAGGGGTCTTCGTGCTTGCGAATGTACTTCACCATGCGATAATCGTCGAGGAGCACGACATATATCTGCCCCCAGAAGATGAGGTCGAGATTGCGTACCTCTCTGATGGCTATCATGTCGCCACAGCAGATGACCGGCTGCATACTGTCGCCACTCACTCTCACGATACAACTGTCGGGACTGATAAAAGGCACGTCTATCGCCCCGATAAGCCGATCGTTGGAGAACATCATGCTGCGCCCCATGCTGCCGGCAGTAACGTCGACATCGTAAACTTTTGCACCATGACGTGCATCGGGCTGTATGGCCGATGCAGGCAACGAAACGGCTTTACTGTGCTGGGGCGGCGTCATGTAGAAGACGTTTCCCTGCCCGGTAAGCAGCCACTCCTTGGAGACGCCGAGCCCTACGACAATCTTGTTGATGAGCGAGTCGTTGATGGGCAACTTGCCATTCACATGCTTGGAAAAATTGGAACGGTCGGTCTTGATGCGATCGGCAAAATCATTCTGGGTAATTCCCAGCATACGTATCAGTTCCCTGATGCGTGTTATAAGCACATCGTTTGTCATATCGGGAATTTTTTTGGACTTGCGATTTTATAAATATCACATGAGTCTATGGGTATATTACCATATATTTGCGACAACAAAGATAAGGAAAGGTTTTAAATATCCTATTATTTTAGGCATATTTTTTATTCTCAACTTGCTGTTTTATTTTATATTGATGGTTTTATACCTATTTTGATTTCAATAAAATGGTATGCCGGGGAGAGGAGCGACTTTTATTTTAGGATTGTTACATCGGAGGAACGGGAACCTCCGGACTTGGGACTCTGTCGCTCCTCTTCTTCTGCATTCAAAAAAAATAGACTGACATATGACAGAACTGAACACCCGCCACTTGGCATTACTGTGTGCCGGACAATTTATTGCACACTTCGACTACGACGACCTGGTCGACAACCGCTACCGCAGCGAATACGAAACCTCGGTAGAGAGCATTCCGCTGCGGCTGCACTGT
>CAJLYN010000134.1 GCA_905210875.1 uncultured Bacteroides sp.
GCCATCTGGGCTCGATAAAGCGTTGCAAAGGTAGTGATTCTTTTGTGCTTTGCAAATTTTATTGACGGTTTTTTCATTTTTTCTTTTTCCCTCGGAGTAGCTCTTGGTGTATCCTCTCCGGTTCGAAAAGGTCGTGGGGTGATGTCATTGATTGTAGCTCGTCGTGGGGAATGGATAATCTGAATGTGGCGAGAGTTCTCTTTTGCCGGAGAAGAGAATGTCTGGGTGTGAAGCGTGTCGAAAAGGTTGTTTTTTATCTAAAAAAAATCTTTTTCCCGAAGGAGGAGCCGAAATAATGTAGTATATTAGCCGTATCAACTTTGATATTAATTTTGGTATGGGAACAAACCGTTATTGTGTGATTATGGCCGGAGGTGTCGGCAGCCGTTTTTGGCCGTTCAGCCGGGCCGACCGTCCGAAGCAGTTTCTTGACCTTTTCGGAATGGGACGTTCGCTGTTGCAGATGACGTATGATCGTTTTGCCTCGATTGTACCTCGGGAGCATATATTTGTTTCTACCCATGAACAGTATGTCGACCTGGTCATGCAGCAGTTGCCCGAGGTCCCGCGTGAGCGTATCCTGGCCGAGTCGCAACGGCGCAATACGGCACCGTGTGTGGCGTGGGCGGCCTATCACATACGGGCCATCGATCCTGAGGCTACACTTGTGGTTACACCGGCCGACCATCTGATTCTTCGAGAAGAGGTGTTTCACGATGCCATATTGCAAGGAATGGATTTTGTCGAAGAACTTCCGTGCCTGCTGACCTTGGGCGTAAAGCCCACACGTGCCGAGACGGGATATGGGTATATACAGATAGGCGATGAGTCGAAAGGTGCTATTCGCACGGTAAAGACCTTTACCGAGAAACCCAATCGGGAGTTGGCGCAGGTGTTTGTAGACAGTGGCGAGTTTTTCTGGAATTCTGGAATTTTCATTTGGAAAGCACAGACGATAATCGATGCCATCAAGCGTTATCTGCCCGAGATATCGATGCGTTTTGAATCGTGTACCGAGAGTTTCGGTCGTCCCGATGGTGAATCAGTGGTACAAAAGCATTTGGCTGCCTGTCCCAATATATCGATTGATATAGGTATCATGGAGAAGGCCTCAGACGTGTATGTGCTGTGTGCCGATTTCGGTTGGAGCGATGTAGGTACATGGGGGTCGCTCTATGCCTTGTCGCAGAAAGATGTGAGCGAGAATGTCGTGTTGCATGGCCGTGCCACTTGCTATGACAGTCATCGCAACATTATCTCCACTTCGGAGAAGAAGCTGGTCATTCTCGACGGTCTTGAAGATTATATTGTTACCGATTCGGAGAATGTGCTGCTCATCTGTCGCAAGAGCGAGGAGCAACGTATCCGTCAGTTTGTCAACGACGCCAAGACCCGTTTCGGAAACGAGTATGTGTAAGAGATAAATAGATTTTACCGAGAATAGAAGCGTTGAGCCGGGGAACAACCGGCTCAACGCTTTTTTTGTACTTATCGGGAAATCGTAGGATAGGAGTTTGCGAATTTTTGTGCGAACACCTCTGCTGCGGTGTTCTTGCTAGGCGTTACAACAAAGTGCGCGGGCATGAGGTAAACAATTTTGAGGTGGGTGATGTTCCTTATAAAACCATCTATTGGAGGAGTTTTGGGTATGAAAGAGAATGTAGGAGTGATTTATGACTCTTCTCTACTGGCGGTCGAGGTGGCGGTGGCATTGCTCAACGGTTTGTCTCTGCCGCATAGGTCGGTGCGTCCAGTCTTGGCCGTGTCGAGCGGCTGGTTGCGCCGGTATGATGTGATGATGCTGGTATCGGCCCGTTGGAGTGAGATGCTTCTCCCGGGAGAATGGCATAAGCTCTTCGAGCGGGTGGGCCTGGAAATTTTTTCAGGACGCACATTGGTACCGGTGGCGACATCGAGTCCGTTGTCGGTGAGTACGGCTCCGGCGTTGCGGCGTTTTTTTCATCCGGTGTGTGTGCGCATGGTTTCGCCGGTCGAGGCGTTTTTCATACCTGAGGGCCATTTTGCCGAGGCGGGAAATGAAACAGGTGCCACACGGCAGGTCGATGAGTGGTTGTCGATATTTGGCCGTTGCGGACAACCGGCCGATACCGATTATTGAACGGGTTGAGTTTCGGGTTGTAGCGATTGATAGATGACCGATTGTATGCGGGTGCGGATATTCATGTCGAAAAGGCGGGTGTTCCATCGGTGGGGATAGACCCGGTTACTGAGAAAAATATAGATAATATCGTTGTCGGGGTCGACCCAGAAGGCGGTCCCGGTATATCCGGTGTGCCCGTAGACCGAGGCCGGGGCCTCTTCGCAGGTGGGACTGTTCTGCAGCCTTTCGGGGTCGGGCTTGTCAAATCCCAGTCCACGGCGACTCAGAGAGCTTTTTTCGGTGGTAAATTTCAGCACGGTAGTAGGTTCGAAATAGTCTTCGAGGCCGTAAGTCCCGTTGTTTTGGAGCATCTGTAATATCTTGGCCATGTCGCGGGCATTGGAAAAAAGTCCGGCATTACCGCTGACGCCGCCGAGGAAGCAGGCCAGTTCGTCGTGGGGATAACCCGTGATGAGCTGTTTGCGGAAGAGCTGGTCGTTCTCGGTGGGGGCGATTTGGCTCACGGGAAATTTCTCGCGGGGCTTGAACGTCGTGTGGTAGGCCCCGATGGGTTGCAGGAGACGGCGGTCGATAAACCGGTCGAGCGGCTCACCCGAGACCTGCTCGGTAAGTTTTTGCAGAATGACGAAGTTGAGGTCGCTGTATCGGTATCGGCGGTCGGATCGCGAGACCGAAAGTATCTTGTGCCAGATGCTGTCGGTAAGCGACGGTGAGGCATACAGCCCGTCGGCAATGAGTGTGGAGAACGATTTATTTTTCTCCTCGTTGAAAAGCCAGGGTTTCAGCCGGCTCTCCTGGCGGGCAAACCATTCCCGATCGACCTGCACGGGGTATTCGCTGTCGCGACCATGTTTGAGTAGGGGCGGGGTGTAGCTGTCGGGGTCGATGAGCAGACGACGTAGCGAGATACCTGCCGGAAGCCCGCTTTCGTGCATCAGCGTCTGCCGCAGGGTGATGGCCGAGAGGCCGTAGTCGCGCATCTCGGGCAAGTAGAAGCAAAGCGGAGCATTGAGGCTCACCTGTTCGTGGTCGTTGAGCCACATGATGGCGGGCAGGGTGCCCATGGCTTTGGTGATGGAGGCCAGGTCGTAGAGGTCGTCGCTCTCTACGGCGTGGCTTTTGTCGTAGTCGAAGTAGCCAAAGGCCCGGTCGTAAATGATTTTTTTGTGTCGGGTGATAATAATCTGACAGCCCGGAAAGGCCATACTGTCGATGCCCTCCTGTACGATGCTGTCGATGCGGCTCAGGGTGTGGCTGTCCATGCCTACCTCCTCGGGGTAGGCATGTCCCAACCGACATTCGGGTGTGTAGAGGCCGCTGCCGGCCGGATAGGGACCTGCCGTCACGGGCAGTTTTCCGTCGATTGCACTTCCGCCGAAGAGGGCCTCGGCGGCACATTCCTGCATGACGGGAGTGTTTTCATAGGCCATCACTACGGCGTCGGCATCGGCAATGAGGGTTTCATACTCCGGCAGGGAGTAGGGAGAGGTAAAGAAGACAAGAATCTTTCCTGTTGCTTTTTTCAAAATCTTTTGTGCCAGCTGGCGGTCTTCGTCTTTTCGGGAGAAGAGGGCGACGATGGCAGTCGTGCTGTGGGTAATGACATCGATGATGCCCTTTATCTCCTCCTCGCTCGATGCGGCATGGAGACGGCTTACATAGGAGATGGGGGCGTATTCACTCAGCCTGTCGACAAACGGTACGGCATTCTGCGCTCCGACCGTGATGACGCCGAACCGCTGCCGGTTGAGGTGGGTGAACGGGAGTACCTCGTCGCGGTTTTCGAGCAGGGTGATGGCTTGTGCCGAGAGACGGCGTATGAGTAGGCGCGACTCGGGGCTGTTCAGCACCTCGGTCAGGGAATCGGTCTCTACCGTCGGCCGGGGGTGTAACCCCGGAATATATTTGTATTGCAATACCTTGCGGCAGTGATGGTCGATGATTTCCTGCGGGAGTGTGCCATTCTGGTAGCTTTGTACCAGTTGTTCAAATTCGGCTTCGGGTCTCAGCGGTTTCAGCAGAATGTCGTTTCCTGCCAGCAGAGCATCGAGGGCGATAGAGGCCGAGCGGGCTCCTTTCATTTCAAGAGCATCGGTAAATATAAGTCCGTCGAAACCCATCTCTTCTTGCAGCAGCGAGGTGACGATGCGGGGCGACAGTGAGGAGGGGCGGTTGCCGGTGCTGTCGAGAGCCGGTACCAGCAGGTGGCCTACCATGAGGCCCGAAAATCCGGCCCGGATGTAACGTGTGAACGGGAGCAGTTCGCAGGTGTCGAGGTGGGCACGGTCGCGCAGAACCGAGGGAAGCGTGAGATGAGAATCTTCGTGTGTGTCGCCATGACCGGGGAAGTGCTTGCCGACGGCCATCACACCCTCGTCTTCGAGCCCTTGTGCATAGAGGCGGGCCTTGCGGCTTACGTTGTCGGGATTTTCTCCGAACGAACGGTTACCAATGACGGGATTCTGCGGATTGCTGTTGACATCGAGTACCGGGGCGAAGTTGACCTGTATGCCCATGCGGCGGCAGGCACGGCCCATTTCGCGCCCGTAGGCATAGATGAGCGAGTCGTCGGCGACGGCGCCCAGAGTCATGTTGCGGGGGTAGGAGGGCGTATCTTTCAATCGCATGGCAAGGCCCCACTCTCCGTCCATGGTAATCAGCAGCGGTACGCGGGCCAGCGACTGGGCCAGGTTGGTGAGAGTTGCCTGGTCGGGGGCCGTCCCTTTGGAGAAGAGCAGACCGCCCACATGATATTGCTCGATAAGGGTGCGGAGCCGTTCTTTATTCCGTTCGTTCAGATTGTTGTCGACCCCGACGACAAACAGCTGCCCGATGCGTTCGGGCACCGAGAGCCGCTGCATGACCGAGTCGACCCACTGATTCATTGCCCGCTGGTCGACCTCTCTCATCAGCCGGGGGGTCTGACGCGCCTGCGCTGTTGCGAGCCACGCCGTTCCACATAGGAGAAAGAGGAGGAAAATTTTTTTCAAGTCGTTATGCATACATTCTTATCGATAGGTTATTCACAGATGATTCTTTCTCCGGTTGCAACCGATATGCCACCGCTCTTCTCTGTGGAGTCTTTGATGGCGGCCGCGATAATATCGCGCAGCAGAAACGGAGTGTCGGTGCGTTGCAGGCATCGGGTGAGCGGTGTCATGCCATCGCCGCCGTTTGCCACAAAGTCGGTGGTGGCCATGCGGTAGCGGCGCCATGGTCGCACCCTCTTCCCGCCGATGGTGAGGTGCTTTGCCTTTTTATCGGGGGAGACGACGAGACGCACTTCCCGGCTTACACCCTCTCCGCCCCGGGCGGCGATGATGTCGAAGAGCCGTCGCACCTCTCTCCCTCGCAGCGTAAGGTAGCAGATGCGATTCTCAAACGGGTAGCAGGCCATGATGTCTCCACGGGTGATAGGCCCCTGTTCGATGTCGCGGCGTATGGCTCCCATGTTTATGAGGGCGAAGTCGCAACGGCGGTTTTCTTTGTGGGCATGGGCTGCAAGCACGTCGGCGGTAAAGTCGGAGAGGGCACTTTGCGGCCGCTCTATCTTCATGCGGTGGAGGGCTCTCCCCACGACGGTGCCTGTTGTCTTTTCAAGCGGTTGCCTGAATGTGTCGATGAGGGCCTTTGTTTCCAGGCAGGCCAGGCTGTCGTATCGGGCTGTCAGAGGTATGTATAGCCGTCGAGCCGGCCCCGGTCGTAGCTTACGACTCCGAGGTGCAGGCCTTTCTCGCCGGTCTGTACGATACACACCGGGTTGTCTTGTCCGGCGATGTTCAGGCTCTTTGTCAGCAGGGTGTGCGAGTGTCCGCCGACGATGAGGTCGATGTCGTTGCTCTGTCGGGCCAGAAGGGTGTCCTGCTCGATGCCCATGTGCGAGAGGACGATGATGAGTTCGGCTCCGCACTTCCGTAGACTGTCAGCGGTGTGTAGAGCAGCCGCGATGCCGTCGCGGCAGACGATACCCGCTATCTTCTCGGCATCGACCATTGATTGCAGGTCTACCCCTACACCGAGAATACCTGTCTTCACCCCGCCAATCTCTTTGATGATACCGGCCTTGAAGAGTCCGTCGAGCGGGGTGCCGCTCACGTCGTAGTTGCAGTTGACAATCTCGGGCCGGGCCTTCCGGTAGAGGCTAGCCAGGGCCTCTGTGCCATTGTCGAACTCATGGTTGCCTGGCGTGATGACGTCGTAGCCCAGCC
>CAJLYN010000135.1 GCA_905210875.1 uncultured Bacteroides sp.
GGCGAGTCGAGGCGGGGAGCCCCTGCGGCCCGCAACGCCGGACTGGCCCGCGCCACCGGCGAGTGGGTACTGTTTTTCGATTCCGACGACGAGATGGCGCCCCGCCTGGTTGAGTGTTACATGGCGACTGCCGCTGCGAATCCCGATGCCGATGTGATTTATACCGACATACAGATGACCGACGAAGCGGGAAACACTTGCATCAAGCGGTCGCCCCGAAAGTTTACCCCCCGTTTTCTCTGTGGCCACATCTTTTACACCTATCTGTCGACCCAGCGTTACATGGTGCGGCGGCGTGTGGTCGATGCCGTCGGGGGGTGGAACGAGGTGCTTCCGTGCTGGAACGACTGGGAGCTGGGCCTCCGCCTGCTCCTGTACACTTCGCGACTGGTCAAGGTGCCGGTCGATGAGCCGCTGGTGGTGGTGCATACCCATGCCGACTCGATAACCGGGAGCGGCTTCTCCGACAAGACCGATGCGCTGGTTTCAGCCTTTGCTGCCGCCGGGAAGGTCGTGCGGGCAGCACACCGGAGCGACGAGTTGCGGCTGCACTACCTGGCCTACAAGAAGGTGGTGCTGGCGGCAGCTTGTACCCGCGAGGGTTCTCCTCGCGGAGAGGAGCTGTTCAGGGAGGTCATGGCTCGCACCGGGGGAAGAGGCATCCGCTTCCTCTTTCGCCTGGGATATGCCCTGGCAAGGCGGGGCGTGCGGGGAACCTCCCGGCTGGTAGCCTTTCTGCTCCCAATCGCCTGACGCTACTTTTTCCCGGCCGAAAGAGAAAATACTCTGCCGTAAAAATTGAAAAAATCCGTATCTTCGCCTTTTTAAACGACACATCTCATGCTCGAAATCAGTATCATCATACCCGTATATAACGGAGAGGCCTATATCGACCGTTGTCTCGAATCGATAGTCTCTTCACAGGCGCCTGCCGAAAAATACGAAATCATTGCCGTCGACGACAATTCGACCGACGCCTCGCTCGAAAAGTTGCAGGCGTGGAGCGAGAAGGTCGGGAATATGCGTGTGTATCACCGTCGCAAAGCCGGTCCAGGTGGCGCCCGTAATCTGGGACTGAACTATGCCAAGGGCCGCTACATCATGTTTGTCGATATCGACGACCGGGTCGACTCTGACTCTTTTGCCCGGCTGATAAAGAATCTTGTCGAGCTGTATACCCACCAGATTATAGGCTTCGATTGCGTCAGGGTCGACGGCAAGGGGGTGGAGACTCCCTACCAGAACTTCGTGCTTCCCTATTGTCGCGACCTGACAGGGCCCGATTACATGGCCCGATACCCCTTGTGCGGTGTGCTGTGGAGTTACCTTTTCAACCGCTCTTTCCTGTTGAAACTCAACGTGCGTTTCCTCGAAAAGTGCGTACTCGAAGACGAAGATTTCGTAACGAGGGTCTTTGCCCGGGCCGATACGGTAACATTCCTGCCCGTGCGGCTCTATTACTACTATGCCGACAACAAGTCGGGGTTGAGCAACATACCCGATGCCGAGCATCAGAAACACCTCATGAACGACCGTCTGGCTGTCATTACCGGCTTGAAGCGTATGCGCGAGGCTATGTGCGACCCGCAACTCGAAGAGGGTCTCGACCGCAAGCTGTGCGACCTGGCGGTCGACACGATACGCATACTTATCAACAAACCTTACAACGAAGAGCAGATAACAGCCGCTCTTGCTACTCTTTCGAACCTCTCACTTTATCCTGTTCCGCAAGGCGATTATGGTTGTGCCTATAACCGGTTGAGACGAGCTACCCGCACACCACGACAGGTATTGCGCTGGAAGCGGCGACGGACATCGTCGTTGTGGCGCTGGTGGGCCGGTCGTTTTCTGCACCTGCGACTGGTGTAGGCAGGTAAAGCAGAAGCTTCTTTTGGAGAAGAAAAAAACTCGGTTTTTCGGATAATAAGCTTGAAAAGTTTGTATCTTTGCCGATACAAACAATCTTGTACCCAACCTGTTTATCAACAGGAAAGTTCCATAAAATATATTTGCTATGAAAAAACTTGTCTTCACATTGTTCGGACTTTGTTGCTCGGTAGCTGTCTTGCAGGCGCAAGAGACAGCATCGTCCGAAGAGGTAAAAAGTGTGCCGGCGCAGGCTGTTGAAGCCGTTCAGCCGGACGTAGAACCCGAGCAGCCGGCCAAGGAGCCCAAAGAATTTAAAGGCCGCCGAAAATATTTTAACATAGGTTATGCGTGGGAAAAACTGGAAGCTGTGGATTTCCCCTCCGAAGAAGAGAGCGAATGGGCCGCATACCTTGTTTGGGGTAAAACGTTCTATCTTCATAAAAAACCTATTGCCAACATGTTGAAAATAGGACTCGACTTTACATGGACCGATATAAATTTTGCCAAGTACGAGATAGATCAACTGGTAGAAGAGACAACCGATTATATGGGAATGACCTTTACGGGTTACACTCATCAAGAGGCAAACATGTATCGCATGGATTATGGTATGCATCTGGGCCCGTCGGTAACTGTCAATCCGGTGAGTGCGCTCTGTGTGAATGCTTACTTCCGTTATGCTCCCACCTTTGCCATGAGCATGACAAAAAATAACGGCAGTTGGGATATGGGATATGGTTATGCTTCGTTGTTTGTTACCGGAGCAGCGGTTTCGTATAAAGCCATATCGATAGGTTGTGAATACCGTTTTGGTAGCACTAAAATGAATGTTCTCTCTATCGATCCTGACGATATGCAATTAGATAATATCGAAGATGTCTCCGGCATAGGAGGCATAGGAGATGTTTTGGGCGAGATATTCTCTTCGACTGAAAAGACAAAGTACAAGTTGAAAGATTTGCGACTCTATATCTCGTTCCGTTTCTGATAAAAGAATCAAAGAAAAACAGACAAGCGTCGCTATCCGTGCAGGGGTAGCGACGCTTGTGTTATGTCAGAGATTAGAATTTCAGCCCGTCGAGCAGGCGGGTGTAGAGGGCGATAGCGTCTCTTATCTCTTCTTTTTCGATGTATTCGCCGGCCGTATGCGAGCGTTCTGAGGCTCCCGGGCCTATCTTCACGGTGGTAAAAGGCATTTGCGCCTGATCCGACAGGGTGGGGGAGCCGAACGGTTCGAGTTGCAGCAGGGCGGCGCGTTGCATGAAGGGGTGTTCACGGTCGATGCGTGAGGAGTTGAGACGGAA
This sequence comes from uncultured Bacteroides sp., assembly GCA_905210875.1. Lineage (GTDB taxonomy): Bacteria > Bacteroidota > Bacteroidia > Bacteroidales > UBA11471 > Caccoplasma. Next base: position 3,174 of record CAJLYN010000135.1, read on the forward strand.
CGACCGGGGTACAATCGAACAGGGAATAGCATCGCGCAGCAGTTCAAATGCCTCTTCGTTGCTGTACAGTTCGTTGGTGCGCACGTCGACGACAAATTCGCAGCGGTCGGGAATGACATTGTGTTGCGTTCCGGCCTTAATCTGGGTGACGGTGAGTTTTACCGGACCCAACATGCGGGAGACTTTCGGAAAGGAAAAATTCTTGAATCGTTCAATAATGGGCAAAGCCTCGTAAATGGCGTTGACTCCTTCATTGCGGGCGGCATGTCCCGACCGTCCCATGACGGTGCAGTCGAGTACCATGAGTCCTTTCTCTCCCATGGCCGGCCGCATGCCGGTGGGCTCGCCCACCACGCCGAAGGTAATGGGTGGCAACTCTTTCAGGGCGAGAGCGACGCCGTTCTTGCCCGACACCTCCTCTTCGGCCGATGCCAGGAAAATGAGATTGTAGGGTTGGGGCTTGTCGGCCAGCACCAAAAAGGTCTGCAACAGCGACACGAGCGATGCCCCGGCATCGTTGCTGCCCAGTCCGTAGATGCGGTCGTCCTCTTCGCGCGGTACAAACGCTTCGCCGTTCCAGCCCTCGACCGGTTTTACGGTGTCGTGGTGAGAGTTGAGCAACAAGGTAGGGCGTCCGGCGACGAAATCGGGTGCAATGGCCCACACATTGTTGGCGGCCCGGTGCGGGGTAAAGCCGTGTTCTTGCAGGTAGGAGGCGATGAGGTCGGCGGTAGCCGTCTCTTCACGGCTTGGCGACGGTGTGGCAATGAGTCGGCACAGCAGGTCGATGGCCGGATAGAAAAGTTCGTTCGGATCAATCATGAGTGAGAAAAATTTCTGTGTTGCAAAAGTAAGGATAATTTGAAAGAATAACTCTTGAAAAGCGTAAAACCCGCTGTTCCTAACCGGGCAGAACGACCGAATTGTTTGAACAAACAGGCAGTTTTGTCATCTCTGCATATCAATATTGAACAAATGAGAGCCACGACCTGATTTTATTTGCTTCTGAAAAATCGATTCATTGAAAGGACGGAAGGTGTAGAATTACCTGTTGTTTTCCGATGGTGGACTGAAAATTGAAAAATGAGACTGAGAGAAGTTTCCGTAAGAATCATGCCGCATTTTCCCTGCCGAGATGGAGGCTATGTACGCTCGATTTGCTATCTTTGCCGGGAATGTAAATACAAATATCCATTATATGATTACTACAGAACAACTTAAAGAGACAGAAGAACGCAAGTTGGCGTTGAGGAGGTATCTTTGACATCGACTCGAAAGTAATTCAGGTCGAAGAAGAAGAGCTGCGCACTCATGTACCCGATTTCTGGGAAGACCGTAAGCGGGCCGAGGCGCAGATGAAGAAAGTAAAGGAGCTCCATTTCTGGATTGACAAATACCGTGAGGTCGAGAAATCGGTCGAAGAATTAAAACTTGCCTTTGACTTTGTCAAGGAAGAGGTCATCACCGAAGAGGAACTCGATGCGATTTATCACCGCACGATGAGCCTCATCGAGGAACTCGAATTGCGCAACATGTTGCGCAAGGAAGAAGACAAGCTGGGCGCCGTACTCAAAATCAACTCCGGTGCCGGAGGTACCGAGAGCCAGGATTGGGCCGAGATGCTCATGCGCATGTATCTGCGCTGGTGTGAGGCTCACGGTTACAAGACGGCCATCGCCAATATTCTGGAAGGCGACGAGGCCGGCATCAAGTCGGTTACCATACAGATAGAGGGCGATTACGCCTACGGCTATCTCAAAAGCGAGAACGGGGTGCACCGTCTGGTGCGTGTCTCGCCCTACAATGCGCAGGGCAAGCGCATGACCTCGTTTGCTTCGGTATTCGTTACGCCGCTGGTCGATGACAGCATCGAGATTAACGTCAACCCCGCCGATATTTCGTGGGATACCTTCCGTTCGGGTGGTGCCGGTGGGCAGAATGTAAACAAGGTAGAGTCGGGTGTGCGCCTGCGATACCACTTCAAAGACCCCTATACCGGCGAAGAGGAGGAAATCCTTATTGAGAACACCGAGACCCGCGACCAGCCCAAGAACCGCGAGAATGCCATGCGCCAGTTGCGCTCGATTCTTTACGAGAAGGAGTTGCAGCACCGTATGGCCGAGCAGGCCAAGGTTGAAGCCGGAAAGAAGAAAATCGAATGGGGCTCGCAGATACGCAGCTATGTATTCGACGATCGTCGGGTCAAAGACCACCGTACCAACTACCAAACCTCCGACGTACAAGGGGTGATGGATGGTGGCATTGACGATTTCATCAAGGCCTATCTTATGGAATTTGGTGATCAATAAAAACAGAAACATCATGGAAAAACTCATACTTGTTAAGGTGGGCGGGAAAATCGTCGAAGAGCCCGATACCCTGCAACGTCTGTTGCACGACTTCACCGCCATCGAAGGACATAAACTGTTGGTGCATGGCGGTGGCCGTTCGGCTACCAAGGTAGCCGAGCAGTTGGGCATACCCAGCCGTATGGTTGGTGGGCGCCGCATCACCGATGCCGATATGTTGCGCGTTGTAACCATGGTCTACGGAGGTCTGGTCAATAAGAACATCGTCGCCGGCCTGCAAGCCCTTGGCGTTGACGCCCTCGGCATGACCGGTGCCGACTTGGACATTCTCCGCTCGGAAAAACGTCCCGTCAAGGAGGTTGACTATGGTTATGTCGGCGACGTCAAGGTAGCCCGTGGCGATAAGTTGGCACGACTCATTAAAGATGGAGTCGTGCCCGTACTGGCACCTCTTACCCATGATGGCCATGGGCAACTGTTCAATACCAATGCCGACACCATTGCCGGTGAGGCTGCCAAGGCTTTGGCACCCTACTTCGATGTAACGCTCGTATATTGTTTTGAGAAAAAGGGCGTGTTGCGCGACGAGAACAACGACGAGAGCGTGATACCTTCTATCGACCGACCGATGTTCGATGCCCTTGTGGCCGACGGTGTGGTGCAGGGAGGTATGATACCCAAACTCGAAAATGCCTTTGAAGCCATATCGGCCGGCGTGAAAGAGGTTGTCATTACCAGGGCCGATGCCATCTTGTCGGGTGGAACCCGCATTGTGCGGTAGAGTGTCGACCTTGTTATAGAAAGCGAGGGGGAAGAAAAATTTTTCTTCCCCCTCGCTTTC
>CAJLYN010000136.1 GCA_905210875.1 uncultured Bacteroides sp.
GGCAAGAGACACCTCCGTCGGGTTTCCACTCGATGCGCAGGGGCACCCGCTCACCGGCCGTGAGGCTGACGGTGAATTTGTAGCTGTTGGGATTCCAGGCCGTGCGCCAACGTTCGGGGACGACCGGCTTGCCGTCGATATATACGGTTACATAACCGGCATAATAGAGCAGGAAATGGTACTCCCCCGTCGCCCGGGCGGCAATTTCGCCCGAGTAGAGTACCGAGGAGCCGTTTAGGTCGAAGCGTTGCGGCAAATCGAGAGTGGTCTTCTGATCTTCGTAATAGATGCGGTCTTCACGGCGGACTACCGGCGAGGCTTTCTTGTTCTTGGCTGCCGGTGTGTAGGCCGCCGTCAGTGCGCCGGGCTTGCCCTGTGCGTCATAAAGGTCGAAAATCTCGCCCAGTTGGGCATAGTCGCGGCTGTCGCCCCACTTGCAGAGCGAATAGGTATCGAAGAGCAATCCGTAATTCTTACTGGAAACGATAAAAGGTACCGACACCTTGGTGTTGTACTGGAAAAGCGACTCGTTGCGGCCCTTGTAGTTGAACTCGTCGGCCTGGTGCTGCCCCAGGCCGTAAAAAACTTCATCGGCCGGCGACTCAAACTGCTGCCAGTAGCTGTAACCCGATACGCCGTCGACCGTTATGGGGCGAAACTTTTTGCCTCCTCCACAACGTTCGCGCAGACGCACCGCACCGTCGGCATCGGCAAAAGCCACCTCACCTGTGGTCATGTCGACCGTAGCCCGTACGGCTGCGGTTGCGAGAGTGAGATGCCCTTCGTCTTCATGCAGCGAAAAAGGTGTCTTGGTAAAGGCTTCTGAAAGAACAACCAGACTTTTTGTGCGGGGAATTTTTCGGCCAGGGTGCGCCGTTACGCGGATAATCCGGTCGTCGACAACCTGCAAGCGCACAACTCGCGCCGTTGTATCGCCCGATGCGGGCAACGTCAGCACGACACCGTCAGACATCTTCCGGTACGATGCGGCTTCGGACGAACAGACAAACAGCAACAACAAGGAGAAAAACAGGGTGTGTTTCATGGTGTTTGTATTAAATATATTCATAATCAGGCAAGAATAGCAAACCGAGACCTCTTGCCTAACGATTTTTCTGGAACTAATCAGGTACGGCCGATTTCTATTCGCTACAAAAGTAAGAAAAAAACAAGTGCTACAAACAGGTGTTTGCACCTATACTGACAAAGCTTTCTGTTTTTTTCCGTCAGGCTTACGTATCTGTAAATTTATGAAAGAAAAGTATGTATTAGTCAAATATTCTTTTTATTTTTGCTCGATATATCATCGATACAATATTATGAAAAAAACAATCTTCTTAGGATTCATCGCCGTTGCTTTGCTGATAGGGGCAAACTCGTGCAAATCGAAAGAGAGCGCCTATAAAGCCGCTTACATGAAAGCACAAGAAAAAGAAATTGCCGAAGAGGTGCCCGTCGAAAACGAAGTGGTTACCACACAGGCTCCCGTACAGGAGCGCGTCAGCAACGAACGTATCTCCGTCATCGACGACGATGCCAGCAAATTGAAGCTATACAACGTAGTTGTAGGCAGTTTCTCGGTAAAGACCAACGCCTCCTCTTTGAAAGAACGTCTGATAAGAGACGGATACAACACTTTCATTGCCCGCAATAACCAAATGATGTACCGCGTAATTGCCGGTAGTTTCGATACCCGAAAAGAGGCCGAAGAGTTACGCGACGCCATCAAATTGAAATATTCGCCCGAATTCAATGATGCATGGTTGCTCATCAACCGCTAAAATTTGACACATAATTCCGACGCATTTCGACCCCATGTGGTCGAGATGCGTTTTTTAAATACATAACGATTATCTTATGTGGAAGAAATGGGTGGGTTTCGACCCGTCAAGAATGAAAATCTCCACCGAAATCATGGCGGGCATAACCTCTTTTCTCGCCATGTCATACATTTTGGCGGTTAATCCCGCCGTACTGTCGGCCACCGGAATGGACAAAGGGGCCGTCTTCACCACAACCGCTTTGGCTGCCATCATCGGTACCATGTGCATGGCCCTGTGGGCCAAAATGCCGTTTGCACTGGCTCCGGGCATGGGACTCAATGCCTTCTTTGCCTATACCGTATGCCTGCAAATGGGTAATTCTTGGCAATTTGCACTGACGGCGGTCTTCCTCGAAGGTATCATCTTCGTCATACTCACTCTCACACATTTAAGGCAAGCCATTGTCAATGCCATACCCCCTACCCTGCGTCAAGCCATAGGCGTAGGTATCGGACTGTTCATTGCCTTTATCGGGCTTATCAACTGCCGCATCGTCGTGCCGCACGAAACCACACTTGTAACCATCGGCAAACTCACCAGCGGCGAAGCGCTTCTGGGTCTGATAGGGCTCGTCATAACAGCGGTTCTTGTCATCAAAAAAGTGCAAGGGGGACTTCTCATCGGTATTCTGCTTACCACCCTCATCGGTATCCCGATGGGACTTACCCAATACGCCGGCTTCATGAATATTCCGCCATCGATCAAGCCCATATTCATGAAATTTGAGTTCTCCGAGATATTCTCGCTGAAAATGGTCATCGTCGTCTTTACGTTTCTCTTTATCGACATGTTCGACACCATCGGTACCATCATCGGAGTATTCAACAAGGCCGGTATGACTGTCAACGGGAAAATTCCCCGGCTGAAAGAGGCCTTCATGGCCGACGCCATAGGCACGACCTGTGGTGCCATGCTGGGTACCAGCACCGTCACCGTGTTTGTCGAGAGCGCCAGTGGCATATCGCAAGGAGGTCGTTCAGGTCTAACCGCTCTTACCACAGCCGTATGTTTCGCACTGGCCCTGCTCTTCTCTCCCTTCTTTCTCTCCATTCCGGCACCGGCTACCGGAGCCATACTCATTCTGGTAGGGCTGTCTATGGTCTCCACCATTACCCATATCGACTTTTCCGACCTGAGTGAAGCCATTCCCGCTTTCATCTGCATTCTTATCATACCGTTTGCATACAGCATTTCCGACGGTATCATCTTAGGGATGATTAGCTACGTTGTCATCAACCTACTATGCGGGAAACAAAAGAAACTCTCCGTCGCCATGTATATCCTCGCCGTTATACTCACGATGAAATTCATTCTTTAACCTTCATACTCATGGAACCACGCATTACACACCACCCAGAGACCTCGCGATTCGAAACCATTGTCGACGAACATACGGCCTACGTCGAATATCGACTGGAAAACAACGTTCTGGACATACTACACACCATCGTTCCCCCTGCCATCGAAGGCCGAGGCCTAGCCTCACGACTTGTGGGTGCAGCCTACGACTATGCCGAAGCCAACGGGCTCACGTTCAAAGCCACCTGCTCATATGCCGTCGTATGGCTACAACGTAAAAAAAGCCGTGTCTGAGATTATGAAAACAAGCATTCTGTCTTTTATCGCCGTCATCTGCCTATCGACGGCCCTGCATGCCCAGGAGCCCATACGCGTAGCCTGCGTGGGCAACAGCATTACCTACGGTCACGGACTGAAAAACCGCTCCACGGAGAGCTACCCTTCGGTATTGGGCGAAATGCTGGGCGAGAAGTATGTGGTAAGAAATTTCGGCATCAGTGCGCGCACCCTGCTCAACAAGGGCGACCACCCCTACATGAAAGAGCAGTTGTTTGCCGAGGCCCGCGCGTTCCACCCCGACATTGTTGTCATCAAACTGGGCACGAACGATACCAAGCCGCACAACTGGAAATATGCCCAAGACTTCCGACACGACCTCTCGGCTCTCATCGACTCTTTCCGCTGTGAAGGTTCGCCACGCATCTATCTCTGCTACCCGGCCACCGTCTACGGCCTACGCTGGGGCATCAACGACAGTACGCTGGTGCATGGTGTCATACCCGCCATCAAGAAAACGGCCCGGAAGAAAAAGGTCCGCCTCATCGACCTGCACACTGCCACACAGGAGATGCCCGAGAATTTTCCTGATGGGGTACACCCCAATGCCGCCGGAGCCCGCATCCTGGCCGAGGAGGTTTTCAAAGCCATTACCAACAAACGATAATTTACCGACATATGTCTACAAGAAATTTTATCGCTATCCTGTTGCTGATAGGCGGCATCGTCTTATCGCCCGCCGCATCGGCCCGCAAAAAATCCAAAGTGCCCGATGAAAAAGATATGGCCGCATACCTGCTGGTCTATTTCAAAGACGACACCCACAGCCTGCACATGGCCCTGAGTGCCGACGGCTACTCATTTACCGATGTAAACAACGGTCGGCCAGTCGTGTCGGGTGATACCATCGCCCAGCAACGGGGCATACGCGACCCGCACATCATGCGCGGCCCCGACGGTGCCTTCTACCTGGCCATGACCGACCTGCACATCTACGCCCAGGAGGCCGGTTACCGTGACACTCAATGGGAGCGCGACGGCAAAGCCTACGGCTGGGGCAACAACCGCGCAGTGGTACTGATGCGCTCGACCGACCTGATACATTGGACCCACAGCTGCTTCCGTCTCGATGAAGCATTTCCCGGATATGAGGAGGTGGGTTGCGTATGGGCTCCGCAGACCATCTACGACCCCGAAGCCGGCAAACTCATGATATACTTCACCATGCGCTACGGCAACGAACGGTGCGAACTCTACTATGCCTATACCGATGATGCCTTCACCCGCATGACGACCGAGCCGAAACGGCTCTTTAACTACCCCAAGAAATTCTCCTACATCGACGGTGACATTACCAAGGTGGGCGACAAGTATCATCTCTTCTATGTAGCCCAAGAGGGTTGCGCAGGAATACGCCACGCCGTCTCCGACTCAATCCACAGCGGGTATGTCTACGACGACGGCTGGTACGACTCCGAGCCCAGAGGTTGCGAGGCTCCCAATATATGGAAACGCATCGGTGAAAATCGCTGGGTACTCATGTACGACATATACAGTCTGAAACCGCATAACTTCGGATTCAGAGAGACGACCGATTTCAAAACTTTTACCGACCTGGGGCACTTCAACGAAGGGGTGATGAAAGCCACCAACTTCACCATACCCAAACACGGCGCCGTCATTCACCTCACGGCCAAGGAGGCCCGCCGTCTGGCCCGTTACTGGGGGTGCGACATGAAATTCTGACACAACGTCCTAAGGAATACAGCGAGGCGCTCATCGGTTCGATGAGCGCCTCGCTGTATTTACGGTCATGAACAAAATCAATGCTGCTGGCGATATTCATTGGGGGTCTGACCCACAAATTTCTTAAACATACGGCTGAAATGCTGTGGATACTGAAAGCCCATACCATAGGCTATTTCACTTATACTTTTCGACGTGTCGTACAGTCTTTCCTTGGCTATATCTATGATATAATTCTGTATATACTCCTGAGCCGACTTACCGCTCTCTTTTTTAATGAGATCTCCAAAATAATTGGGAGAAAGAGAGAGTTTGTCGGCAAAATATTTAACCGAAGGCAATCCCTGCTCTACCACCTCCTCCGTGCGGAAATAGTCATGGAGCAAGCGCTCAAAGCGCACAATCACATCTTTGTTTACACGGTTACGGGTTATGAATTGCCGGTCATAAAAACGCACACAATAATTGAGCAGCAACTCAATATTGGAAACAATCAACATACGGCTGTGCTTGTCGATTGAATGATGCAACTCTGCAGCAATATTGTGCAGACATTCCATGACAACACTCCGCTCCTGCTCGGAAATGTGCAAAGCTTCATTTACTTCATAAGAAAAGAAGGTATAATCATCGATATGACGTCCTAAAGAGGTCCCTCTGATGAGATCGGGGTGGAAGACAAGCGCCCACCCTTTCGGTTGCACCTTCTCGTTCTTGTTTTCGATACCGTATACCTGGCCGGGTGCAAGAAAGATAAGTGAGCCCTCCTGGTAATCGTAATACTGCCGGCCATATCGCATATCGCCACACTTGACATCTTTTAGAAATATAGCGTAAAAACCGTAGGAACAACGCCGTGAACACATGGGCTGACACTGCGACCAGTCGACCACACTTACCAAAGGATTTAATGTCTCCACACCCATCATGCGATTGTATTCATACACATGATCTATCTTTTCGATTTCACTCATAAGCATCTGAACGTTACTTCGACAAATATATAATATTCGACACAATAAAGAAATATTCTTCATTTCAATACTGTAAATAAGGTATTAAAAACCGTAATCTATTTTATACCTATCGTCCGACAAAACCTCATGAAGGGTAGCTTTACCCTGTTTCATCGAAAAAAGACACCAAAATTT
>CAJLYN010000137.1 GCA_905210875.1 uncultured Bacteroides sp.
TAAATAGAGATACAAATATACCTCCGACTGTTTATTCTTTATCAAAAGATGGAACAGGAATAGTCTTGATTGATAAAGTATTGAATGAAAGATTAATATGCCATTCATATAAACATTCCATAATTAAATGGTTGAAATCTATAAATAATAAAAAAGATTTTCTTGTTAATCAGCCTTATTTGCAAAGTGCAATAGTGCAATATTTAGATTATCTTGAAAATATTTTTCAGACAACAAACATATATAAGCCAATGAATGCGGAAATTGAAAAGCTTCTGATTCAAAAATTAGAATTAGATTCGTTGAGTAATTGTAGTGAACGTGTTAGCAAAATTAATGAACAGATTGAAAATACGGAGTTTTTGATAGAGAAACTACAAATGCTAAAAGAATCAGAGGTTTGGAAGTTATGGAATACCTTATTTAAGGAGCAATACGGTTTAAAATTGCATATAGAGGAGAATGCTTATAATGGAAAGAACATAGGATTTGATTTTCTATACAAGAAAAGTAGAATGAGATGTTGTATTCAAGAAGAGGATAATGTTCCATATTGGGGTATATTTCAATATGATGGAAATGCAAAATTATCAACTGTTAAGTTTTTCAATTCTCTCATACAGCAACATTCAGATTTAATGTGCATTAATAATAATAAACTCCAAGATAACTGGCCAATTTGGAATTGGACGAATCTTGATAATGGATTTTTTGATTTTTCAAAGTTGGCGGATATTATCATAAAGGAAAGCAAAAGAGAAAATAGTGAAATTATTTTTATTACGGATTAAAGATAAAAGAGGTTGAGTTCTATAAACCAACCTCTTTTATCTTTCTTAATAGTTCAACCGTTTGGGTTCGAAATAGGCCTTCGGGTGGAGGCAGGCGGGGCATTTCTCGGGAGGATTGAGTCCTTCATGCACATAGCCGCAGTGGCGGCATTGCCATTTGATGGGCTCTTCGCGGCGGAATACCTCGTGCTCTTCCATGCGGGCCAGCAGCTGGCGGTAGCGCCACTCGTGAAACTCCTCGACCCGGGCTATGGCACGGAATGCGGCGGCCACATCTTTGAACCCTTCGTCGACGGCGATGGTAGAGAAGTTGCTGTACAGGTCCGACCATTCGAGCAGTTCTCCTTCGGCGGCTTCGTAGAGGTTCTCCTTGGTTTTCCCGATGCGGCCGGCCGGATATTCGGCTTCGATGGTTACCATGCCTCCCTCGTCGAGAAAGTCGAAAAAGCGGCGGGCGTGTGCCAGCTCCTGGTCGGCGGTTTCGGCAAACACGCCGGCAATCTGTTCGTAGCCTTCTTCGCGGGCCGTCTGGGCGAAAAACGTGTAGCGGTTGCGGGCTTGCGATTCACCGGCGAAGGCTTTCAGCAGGTTTTGTTCGGTAAGGCTTCCTTTCAGTTTCATGTTGCGATGGGTTTTAGTGAGACAAAAAAGTGTATGGTAAAAACGCCGCGGGAGGGGAGATGGTTCAATGTCGCTGTGTCGGCCTCTTCATTCTCGCTTTTCACTGTCTTTTCAGAAGACAGGAGTCGGCTCGGCACAGTCAAAGAGTGAAAACTTCGTTTTCTCACCCGCCTCTGCTCTCGCCTTTCACTATCTTTATAGAAGACAGGATGCGGCTCGGTAAAAATCTCAAACGAGTTTGGTCTTTTTACTCTCGCCTTTCACTATCTTTGCCGCCCGAAACTTTGTATCGCTGCCGGCGCGGAGACCGGTTACCCGAAGATATGAAAAAAGACAAGCTGTGGACCTCCTCGTTTCTGGCCATCTCAGGGGGCAGTTTTCTTCTCTTCTTTGCCTTTTACCTGCTCTTGCCCGTGCTGCCCCTCTATCTGATGGAGCGCTTCGAAGCCAATGAGTCGACCGTGGGCATGGTCTTGTCGCTCTACACCATAACGGCGCTTTTCATGCGTCCCTTTGCCGGTTTCATGGTCGATACTTTCCCCCGCAAACGGCTGATGCTCATCTGTTATGCCGTGTTTACCTGCATCTTCGGCGGCTATCTGTTGGCGGCATCGGTGCTGTTTTTTGCCGTGATAAGGGCGCTGCACGGCTTTTCCTACGGCATAGTGAGTGTGGCCAACAGCACGGTGGCCATCGACGTGATGCCCTCGTCGCGACGGGGCGAAGGCATCGGCTATTTCGGCGTGAGCAGCAACCTGGCCATGGCCGTGGGGCCCACCGTCTCGCTCTATCTGCTCGAAGCCTCGCACAATTACGATACGATATTCTGGGTGTCGCTGCTCTCGTGCTGCGTGGGTTTCGTGCTGGTTACGACGGTGCGGGTGCCGGCCAAGGAGCGGTTGCCGCGACCGGCTACCGAACACATATCGTTCGACCGCTTCTTCCTTGTAAAGGGCACCTCGGGAGCCATTGCGGTGAGTATGCTGTCGTTTGGCTACGGCATGCTGTCGACCTACCTGGCTGTTTACGGCCGGGCCGAGGTGGGTATGGAGTCGGGCACGGGAGTCTTTTTCATGCTCATGGCCTTCGGTCTCATCTTCTCGCGTCTGATGTCGGGACGGCTGCTCAACAAGGGCTATATCGTGCGCCTCATACAGGTGGGTATCATCATACTCTTTGTCGGATATTCGCTTTTCATCTTTCTGAAAGTGCCGGCGGCCTATTTTGCCTCGGCCGCTGTTCTGGGCATGGGATACGGTTTTGTGTGCCCGTCGTTCCAGACCTACTTCATCAACCTGGCCGAGCATAACCAGCGGGGCACGGCCAACTCTACCTACCTCACCTCCTGGGATTTGGGTGTGGGTCTGGGTGTGCTGGTGGGGGGCGGTATTGCCGACATGTCCGACTATACCACGGCCTACATCTGTGCCCTGGTAACGCTTGTCGTGGGCTATTTCTTTTTCCGACACATCTCGGCCCCCTATTTCGAACGGCACAAATTGCGTTGAGAAATGTATTTGTGTTAAAAAAACAAAATACTCGACGGAAATTTCATATATTATTTGTTCTTTTGCAGGAAATTACGGGTAGAATTGTCTTTCGCGGAAATCGCCGGGCGACTTCTCCCGTCGGAGACAAATGCTTTGCCTGACAAAGGCGACGAAAGAACATGGCAAAATCGAAAAAGAAAAAACATAACTCCTTTTTCGGAGCGCGGCTTACCTCGACCATCAGCACATCGCTGGTGCTCTTTCTCTTGGGAATCATAGCATTCATGGGTGTCATGGCTACACAGCTCACCCGCTATGTGCGTGAAAACATGGGCTTCTCCATCGTTCTCGACGAGAACGTTACCGACGCCCAGGTCAAGACGTTGCAGAAGCGTCTTACGGCAGCACCTTATGCCAGGCGGGTGCAGTACATTTCCAAGGCCGATGCCTTGCGCGAGCTCTATGTGGAGCTTGGCGAGAACCCCGAAGATTTGCTGGGATACAATCCGTTGCGCCCCTCGTTTGAGGTGAAGCTCCACAGCGATTATGCCGACGCAGCCCGCCTGGCCGAAATCGACAAGACCCTGCGCAGCGCCTATCCCTATATCGAGAATATTTCCTATCAGAAAGACCTTATAGAGTTGGTCAACGACAACCTGCGGCTCATCGGTATGATACTGGCCGGCATAGCGGTGGTGATGACCATCATCTCCTTTGTACTGATTGCCAACACGGTAAGTCTCGTGGCCTATTCCAAGCGTTTCTTGCTTCACACGATGGAACTGGTGGGAGCCAAGCCGGCGTTCATACGCCGCCCCTTTGTGCGTTCGCACATCGTCAACGGCATTTTCGGAGCCCTTATCGCCGATGCCCTGCTGGGCGCCGTTCTCTATTACATGAGTCGCGAGTTGAGAGGATTTGCTTCGCTGCTCGACCGGGAGGTGTTGCTCGCCATTGCCGCCGGTATCGTGGTGGCCGGCATCGTACTGTCGTATCTGGCCGCACGCATTGCCGTGGGGCGCTATTTGCGCACCGACCACGACAAGCTCTATTATATGTAATCAATAAATAGTCTTATAGAATAAAACATGAAAACAGGAAGAGTCGTTTCTCCCGCGATGGGAAGAAAATCTGAAAAGACCGATCCCCGGCTGTTTGCGCTGGGACGTCGCAATCTGTTGCTCATAGGAGTGGCTTTTGTCGTCATCATTCTGGGATTTGCCCTCATGGCCGGCCCCGGTTCTACCCCAGAACATTACAATCCCGACATATTCAGTTTCCGCCGCATTGTGCTGGCACCCACGATAGCCTTCCTCGGCTTTGTGTTCATGGTGTTTGCCATTCTCTATAAGGATCCCGAAAAGAAACATAACTCCGAGAAAGAATGACCTGGCTCGACGCTCTGTGGCTGGGACTCATACAGGGTCTCACCGAATACCTGCCCGTGAGCAGCAGCGGGCACCTCGAAATAGCCAACGACCTGCTGGGCATTAAGGGCAGCGACAATCTCACCTTTGCCGTGCTGGTACACGCTGCTACGGTGTGCAGTACGCTGGTGGTGCTGTGGCGCGAAATTGCCGGACTCTTTGCCGGCGTGTTCCGTTTCCGCTGGAACGACGAGACACAATATGTAGCTAAGATATTCCTCTCGATGATACCCGTAGGTATCGTGGGTGTCTTCTTCAAGGATGCCGTCGAGAGCGTGTTCGGAAGCGGCCTGCTCGTGGTGGGCATCATGCTGCTGGTAACCGCCCTGCTGCTCACCTTTGCCCACTATGCCCGTCCCCGCAAGAAAGAGACCATCTCCTACCGCGACGCCTTCATCATCGGTCTGGCCCAGGCCTGTGCCGTGATGCCGGGACTCTCCCGTTCGGGCTCGACGATTGCCACCGGGCTCATGCTCGGCGACAAGAAAGAGCAGGTGGCCCGTTTCTCGTTTCTCATGGTGATAATCCCCATATTGGGCGAGGCTTTCCTCGACCTGATGAAGGGCGGAATGTCGCCGGCCGAATCGGGTATACCCGTCTCGGCCATGATTGTGGGCTTCCTCGCCGCCTTTGTGTCGGGCTGTGTAGCCTGCAAGTGGATGTTGCGGCTCGTACAGAACGGTAAACTTGTATGGTTTGCCCTCTATTGCGTACTGATGGCCGCCTTCTGTATAGGCCGTTCGTTGCTGGCCTGAACCTGAACCGCACCGGGGCCTCTACCGCTCGTCCCCGGCGTCAATGAGAGTAAAGATGGATTTTCAAGAAGGAGAGATATTATATTTTGACAAGCCGTTGCATTGGACCTCGTTCAAGCTGGTGAAGACCCTGCGCAACGCCATATCACGGGCCCTTGACATCAAAAAGATAAAAGTGGGTCACGCAGGTACGCTCGACCCGCTGGCCTCGGGCGTGATGATTATATGCACTGGAAAGGCGACCAAGCTCATCGAGAGCTTCCAGTACCAGACCAAGGAGTATGTTGCTACCCTGCGGCTCGGTGCCACCACTCCCTCGCACGACCTGGAAACCGAGGTCGACGCCACCTATCCCACCGAACACATCACCCGGGAGTTGGTCGAGCAGACGTTGACCCGCTTTGTCGGCACCATCAGTCAGGTGCCGCCCGCCTTCTCGGCCTGCAAGGTCGACGGACGTCGCGCCTACAAGATGGCCCGCAAGGGGCAGGCTGTGGAGTTGAAACCCAAAGAGCTGGTCATCGACGAAATAGAGTTGCTCGACTTCTCGCCCGAGAGTCTGCGCATACGCATCGTGTGCAGCAAGGGCACCTACATACGGGCGTTGGCCCGCGACCTGGGCGAGGCCCTCGGCAGCGGCGCATACCTCACCGGGCTTGTGCGTACCCGTGTGGGCGATGTAACGCTCGACCGCTGCCTTTCGGTCGACGACATAGAGCGCATCGTGGCTGAGGGTGTCTCGGCCGGCGATGCCATCGAAAAATTGGAAAATTAAAAATCAGATAAGAGAATGAAGTTATCGCAGTTCAAGTTTAAACTTACCGAAGATCAGATTGCCAAGTATCCGGCCAAGAATCGTGACGAGTCACGCCTTATGGTGGTTCATCGCAAGACCGGAGCAATAGAGCATTGTATCTTCAAGGAGATTATTAATTACTTCGACGAACACGACCTTTTTGTCTTCAACGACACCCGTGTGTTCCCGGCCCTGCTCTATGGAAACAAGGAGAAGACTGGTGCCAAAATCGAAGTCTTCCTCCTGCGCGAACTCAACGAAGAACATCGCCTGTGGGACGTTCTCGTCGACCCTGCCCGCAAGATACGCATCGGTAACAAACTC
>CAJLYN010000138.1 GCA_905210875.1 uncultured Bacteroides sp.
TGATGATTTTTTTGAGCAGATTTACACTTTCTTCCAGCGTGTGTGCCGATGTATCTATGGTGATAGCCGGATGGTTGGGCGCTTCAAATGGAGCCGATATGCCGGTAAAATTTTTGATTTCTCCTTGTCGGGCTTTTTTGTAGAGACCCTTTACATCTCTTTGTTCACAGACTTCGAGCGGTGTGCTTACGTAAATCTCAAAAAAATCGTCTGGGCCAATTATTTGGGATGCCATTTGGCGTATCTGTTCTGTGGGGCTTATAAAGGCTGCAATGGTTACAACGCCGCAATCAACAAACAGTTTGGCTACTTCGGCGATGCGACGTATGTTTTCAATGCGATCGGCTTCGGTGAATCCCAGGTTGTTGTTGATTCCTGTGCGGATATTGTCTCCATCGAGAATGCGACATAGAATGCCACAATTGTACAATTCGCGTTCCAACGCGACAGCCAATGTGCTTTTGCCCGAACCCGAAAGCCCGGTAAACCATAGCATAATTCCTTTTTGTCCAAGAAGTTTTTCCCGATCGCTGCGTTGCAGCATGCGGTCGAAAATGGGGTATATGTGTTTTTCCATGTATGGGAGTGGATAAATTTATTCTACGATGAACCACGGATTGTGGAGGTCTTCCTTGTTGTAGAGGAGAGGAGTTTTTCTGTCGGTATGAAAAATATTTTTTCCGGCTGCCCTGGCTATGGCATGGCCTGCTGCAGTGTCCCATTCCATTGTGGGGGCAAAACGTGGATAGATATCGGCAGAACCTTCGCATACCAAGCAAATTTTCAGAGAACTTCCTATCGAAACGAGTTCCAGCGTTGGATGTTCAGCCCGTAGGCCGTTGATAAAATCCTCGGTCTCGGCCGACAGGTGAGACCGTGATGCTACAACCGTATATGGCCGGTTATTGCAGGGTAAAGGAAGTTGGAGAGATTTTGATAGGAAATCGTGCAATGACTCATCGGACGATAACCGGGTGATATTGTCGGCTCGAAAACTTCCTGTTCCGTACACGCCATAATAGAGGCGTTCTTTCACCGGGACATAAATCACTCCCAGAGTCGGAATGCCCTTTTCGACCAAAGCTATGTTTACGGTAAATTCTCCGTTCTTTTTTATAAATTCTTTTGTTCCGTCGAGTGGATCTACAATCCACAGCGTCTGCCAGTTTTTCCGTTCTTCAAAAGCTAATGCTTTTTTTTCTTCGCTAAGAATGGGGTAGGGTGTTGAAGCGAGGAACCGGCCGATGGTTGCATCAGACGTCTTATCGGCGATAGTCAAAGGCGAATGGTCGGCTTTGTATTCGATACCGAAATCGCTGTCGGCCGCATTGTATATGCGACGGATATCGGCACCGGCCTCCAAGGCAGCACGTATGGCGATGAGCAAGAGATTCTCTGTTGTCATAAATAGGCAAAAAATGAGTCTATAATTTTGCAAATATAGGAATTATTTGTCGATTGGGGTGACGTATGTATACAAAGAGAAAAAAAATATATAAAAGCCTTGCAGGGTATTTGGTAAAGATGTAAATTTGCTTCGGACAAAATCCATCTTATTATAAAAATCTTAAATGTTTCCTTTAAAAAAAGGAGGCCAGTGGTGTGTATAAAGTTATCTCAGTAATCTCAATAATTTTACTCATGTCGTCTTGTACTTTGCGTGATAAAAATCATTCTTATGTATCGATAAAAACCGATATGGGCGATATTGTCGTTAAGTTATACAATGACACGCCGAGACACAGAGATAATTTCTTGAAATTGGTGAATGCCGGTTATTACGATGATCTGTTGTTTCATCGGGTGATAAAAGATTTCATGATACAAGGAGGAGATCCTGATTCAAGAACGGCAGTACCTCACCAATCATTGGGCTCTGGAGGTCCTGGCTATACGATTCCTGCTGAATTTGTTTCCACACATTTCCATAAGAAAGGAGCTTTAGCTGCTGCACGACAAGGAGACAATGTCAATCCCGACAAAGAGTCGTCGGGCTCTCAATTCTATATTGTTACAGGCACAATTTTTACAGAGGGTCAGCTTGCCATGATGGAGCAACAATTGACTCGCCGCAAAGAGGAGTCGGTATTTCAGTCTCTGCTTGCAGTTCACCGACAAGAAATCCTGCAGTACCGTCGTGAAAAGAATCAATTGGCATTGGCGGAATTGCAGGATAAACTTGTGTCTGAAGTGAAACGAATTATGAGAGAAGACGGTCCTGTGCGATTCTCTCCGGAACAGAAAACGGCATACACTACGATAGGCGGTGCCCCCCACTTAGATGGCGAATATACCGTATTTGGCGAAGTGGTAGAAGGCCTTGATGTTTTGGAACGAATACAATCGGTCGCGACGCTTGATGGAGATAGGCCCCAAAACGATATAAAAATGACTATGAAAGTATTAGACTAACGTAGGTGATAACTGTAAACAAATATCGATTGACCAATGGATTGAGGCTGATACATCATGCTGATTATCAAACTCAGATGGTGGCTCTGAATCTATTATATGATGTTGGGGCCCGTGATGAATCTCCCGAAGGTACGGGTTTTGCACATCTCTTTGAGCACCTCATGTTTGGTGGGTCTGTCCATATTGCGGATTTTGATGCAGAATTGCAACACGCGGGGGGGGAAAACAATGCATGGACAAGTAATGATATTACAAATTACTATACCATTGTTCCCCGGCAAAACGTAGAGACGGCCTTTTGGCTCGAGTCGGATCGAATGTTGGGACTCGAATTTTCCCAACGAAGCCTTGATGTGCAGAAGTCGGTGGTCATAGAAGAGTTCAAGCAACGGAATCTGAATCAACCCTACGGAGACATTTCGGCGTTGATTCGTGAAATGGCCTATACTAGACATCCCTATCGTTGGCCTGTTATTGGTAGGGACATTCGATATATCGAGCAGGCGACCTTGGAGGAGGTAAAGCGTTTCTTTTACAGTCATTATGCACCTAATAACGCGATATTGGCCGTGACGGGAAATATTTCTTATGAAGAAACCGTGCGATTGGTCGAAAAGTGGTTCTCTCCCATAGAAAAAAGGTCTATTGCACCGCGCCACATACCTGTTGAGCCGGAACAGACCGCTCCTCGACAACAGGACGTTGAACGAGATGTGCCACTTGATGCCATAGTCAGAGCCTATCACATGGGGCGACGCTGCGACAATGATTACCAGGCAAGTGATTTGTTGTCGGACATCTTGTCGAATGGACGGTCATCGCGGCTGTTCCGTCGCCTGGTGATGGAACAACAGCTCTTTACAGCCATCGATGCCAGTATTACAGGGGATATTGACGCCGGCCTTTTCTTGATAAACGGCCGTTTGAACAAGGGCGTTTCGATGCAACAGGCCGAAGATGCTATTGATAGCGTGCTGGAAAGCGTATGCAGGGAGTTGGTCCCCGAAGAAGAGATATATAAGATGGTGCACAAGTTTGAGACAAGCTATCTGTTCTCAAATTTGAGCTATGTCGACAAAGCGGCCAATTTGGCCTATTTCGAGTTGATAGACCGAGCCGAGTCGATAAATGAAGAAATTGAAAAATATTATCGCATTACGCCGGAATCATTACAAACGACGGCACAAGCGATATTTAGAGCGAATAATATGTCGACGTTGCATTATAGAGCAGTGTCAAGGATTTGATGAAAAACGTAAGATAAAACTTACAAGTAAGGAGGATAAGAATTATGCGATTTAAATTAGTGCTATCTGTGCAGTCAGAGGTTGCCGGGAATATTTTGCCGGTGAGTTACCAGTATGAGTTGTCGTCGTGCGTGCATAGAATCTTGACAGAAGATAGCGTGGCCTATGAGCAGTGGTTGGGGATGAATGGGTTCCTACCCGAAATGAATACCCGTTATAAGTTGCTCTCTGTGTCGAATTTTTATATACCCAAAATAAAAGTCGAAGAAGATCGATTATACGTATTGGCCAAGAAAGTGCAGTTGTGGATATCTACATTGCCAGAGCGTGGAAGCGAAGCTTTTATCCGTGGAGCTTTTGAAGGTCGTAATATTTTGGTAGGAGACCGGAAATCTCAGGTTGCATTCAAGATTGATGAGATATTTAAGAGCGAACCGGTGGAATATAAAGAAACGATGACCTATTTGTCGTTGTCGCCCATTGTCGTATCATGTATGAGGGCCAATCACAGTTTTGAATATATAGGTCCCGATTCGCCCGATTACGAAGAGATGCTGTTGCATTCCATATTGGAAAAATACAGCTATTTTTATGGCAAGGATTTTCCGTATGAGACCAATTTCAAATTTGAATTGATTGCACCCCCTAAACGCAAAGGTATTTTTATCAAAAGATTTACGCGAGAAGAATCGAAGGTTATCGGCTATATGTGTAAGTTTAGACTTACATTACATCCTGTTTTGCAACAACTTATACACAATACGGGATTGGGGGATAAGATAAGTCTCGGTTTCGGTTGCATAGAAATATACGAATGAAGTGTAGATTCTTAAATGACGGTAAAAAATTCCTCAAACAGAAAAAATGCCGCTTTTATTAGGGAGAACAAAAAATATTTCTTTCTTTTGTGAGATTAAATGCGCTTTATTTAAAAATTGAATCATATGGAATCTCAAAATATTCTTTCCTCGGAAGAAGATATTCAAGGTAAAAAAACGTCAGATGTTGCAGAGCCGCAGGCAACTGTCATTTCATCAGATGAAGCGATACCTACATCTGTAGTGGAGCAAAATGCCGATGGCAAAAAGTGTGAAGCAGAAGCTCATAACTACACTCGTGAACAGATTGTAGAGCAAATAAAAACATTGTTGGAACGACCTGTCGAAGAGGTAAAAGATGAGATAGACGCCTTGAAACAGCAGTACTATAAGCTTCGTAAAAATGAAATAGAAGAGGCACACCGGGCATACAACGAAAAACCAGAAGAGGAGAGAGGTGAGTTTCAGATTCCGTTTGATACATTTGAAGAGACCCTGAAAGCCCTTCTCAATGTGTACAAAGAGAAAAAAGCGGCTTTCTTGGAGAATCAGGAGAAAGAAAAGCAACAGAACTTGGAGCGCAAACAAGCTATCCTAGAAGAGATAAAAGGATATCTTCAAGAGGCCGACAACATTGGCAAATATTATAATGATTTCAAGGAGCGTCAGCAGGAATTTAAAGAGATTGTCAATGTGCCGGCCTCGGCTGTAAGCGAGTTGTGGAAAACATTCCAGACATATAGCGAGAATTTTTATGACCTGTTGAAGATACACAAAGAGTTGAGAGATTATGATTTCAAGAAGAATCTCGAACAGAAAACAGCCCTTTGCGAGCAGGCAGAGGCTCTTGCCAATAATCCCGATGTATTGGAGGCTTTCAAGACCTTGCAGACCTTGCATGAAGAGTGGCGGGGCATAGGTCCGGTAGCGAAAGAGATGCGCGAGGAGATATGGAACCGCTTCAAAGAGGCATCGACCGTTATAAACAAGCGTCATCAACAGCATTTCGAAGAAATAAAGGCTGCTGAACAGGCTGCCGAGCAGGCCAAGACCGCGTTGTGTGAAGAGATTGAGGCCATTGATTTAGATGCCTTACAGTCGTTCTCGGCATGGGACGAGAAGACAAAGATCGTCCTGGATATGCAGGAGCGTTGGAAAGTTGCCGGATTTGCCTCGCGTAAGGTCAACACGCAACTGTTTGAACGTTTCAGAAAATCGTGCGATCAATTCTTTGCCCGTAAAGCCGAGTATTATAAAAAGGCCAAAGATACCATGTCGGAAAACCTGGAAAAGAAACGTGCCTTGTGTGAGCAGGCCGAAGCCTTGAAAGAGAGTACCGACTGGCGAGCTGCTTCGGAAAAATTGACCCAACTCCAAAAAGAATGGCGCACTATAGGGGCTGTTCCGCGTAAATATTCCGATGCGATATGGAAACGTTTCACCGAGGCTTGCGATTACTTTTTTGAGCGCAAGAAACAGGAATTTGCCTCGAAAAAGAATGAAGAACACGACAATCTGGTAGCTAAGCAGGCTGTGATTGAAAAACTGAATGCCATCGACGAATCGCTGGACAAGAGCGCCGGTTTGGCTCAAGTGAGAGCATTGATGTCGGAGTG
>CAJLYN010000139.1 GCA_905210875.1 uncultured Bacteroides sp.
GCTGGTCGAGCGAGGTGGGTATGCTGTCGGTAAAGCCGGCAGTAAACATCACACCGGCCGCGTCGCCTATGGCGCGGCCTATCGACAGCAGAGTGGCCGTGGCAATGCCCGGTGCAATCTGGCGTATGGCTACTTTGATGGTTTCATAACGTGTGGCGCCCAGCGAATAGGTGGCTTCGAGCAGGTGCTTGGGCAGTTGGCGGGCCACCTCGTCCATCGAACGCACGAAAATGGGTATAATCAGCAGGGTGATGACAATGATTCCGCCCAGCAGCGAGGTACGCAGCCCGAGGAATATCATGATGGTGAAGCCGAACGCTCCATATACAATCGAGGGTATTCCATACAGCACGTCGAACGACAGTCGGGTGATGCTGGCCAGTTTGGAGTCGTTTTTCAGGTAGATGTTGATGAAAAAGACGATGGGAATACTGATGAGCAGCCCGAGTATCGTCGAGGCTCCTACAATGTAGATAGAGCCTACGATGGCATTAAGTACGCCACCCTCTTTCCCGATGTAGAAACCGCCGCCGGGCAGTTGGGTTATCATGTCCCACGACATGGCCGGCCAGCCGTTGCGTATGATGGTGATGAGGATACTGCCCAGGAACGCAAATACCAGAATGACCGAGATAATCATCAGTCCGAAGAAAATTTTCTCAACGATAAATTTTGTTTTCATAGGTCGGCATCCTCCGGTTACATTTTGTAGCTTCGTTCGATATTACGCAGTATCCAGCGCGATATGATGTTGAATACCAGTATGATGAAGAATAGTATGAAGGCGGCGAACATCAGGGCCGACTCGTAAAGCGGCAGCGACAGCATCTCGCCGTAGTTGTTGGCGATGAGGGCCGGTAGCGGGTAACAGGGGTCGAAGAGCGACCGGGGTATGGCGGCGTAGTTGCCGCACACCATGAGTACGGCGATGGTTTCGCCGAAGGCTTTTGATATGGAGAGTACCACGGCGGCCACGATACCCGGCATGGCTTTGCGCAGAATCACTTTCGAGCAGGTCTGCCACTTGGTTGCTCCCAGCGAAGCCGATGCTTCGCGGTAGTCTTGCGGTACGATGGTAAATATCTCGATGAGCAGGCTCACCAGGATAGGCAGTATCATGATGCCCAGTACGATGCCGCTGGCCAGTACGGTGTAGCCGCTGGTGTAGTCGACAAAGCGCGGACCGAGTTTGTCGGCAATCCAGGGTACGATAATGAGGGTACCCCATACACCGTAGACGACCGAGGGAATACCCGCAAGAATGTCGAAAATGGGGAATACGACCCGCTTTACCCACGAGCTGGCGTACTCGGTGAGGAATATGGCCGAGAGTAGCGATATGGGCAGTGCTATGGCTATCGACAGGGCGGTAACGAAAAGTGTTCCCACGATAAAAGGCAGGAATCCGAATTCTCCACTGAGCGGTTTCCAGGCAGAGCCCGAGAGCAAATCCCACAGGGAATGTTCGGAAAGGATAAGGCGGCTTTTGAAAAACAGGCCTATTCCTATGGCGACAAGGAGAAAAAGCGAGAGCCCTGTCAAGATGAGCATGACCCATCGGGCGGCTTTATCCTTGAATATGCGTCGTTGTAGTAGCGATAAATCCATCGTCGGGAGCGATTAGGGATTGAGTTTTTTCAGACTCTCGTTGATGGTTGTTTCGGGCAGAGGTATATATCCTGTTTCGATGGCGTATTTTTGACCCTCGGTGAGTGCGTATTTGATAAACTCTACCACCGCCGGTTTTTCGGGCACGCCGTTGCTGACCAGGTAAAGGTCTCGGGCAGGAGGTGAGGGGTAGCGTCCGTCGCCGATGGCGGCGATAAGGTCGGCGCTGTTTTCGTAGAATTTTTCGTCTTCGTCGATTTGCCCGTTCTCGTTTACGTCGATGGGAATGACAGCAAGTCCCTCATACGGTTTGTGGGTACGCATATCGTAGGCATAGGCGATGTTGTTGTAGCCGATACCTACGCGGTCTTTCTGTACGGCAGCCGATACACCGGGGTCGCCATATACGGCAGTGCCCTGCAACTGTTCCTGCCGTTTGCCAAACCACAAGGCCCATGTCTCGGCGGCGCCGCAGGCGTCGGAACGGGTGTAGACGTGTACGGGCACATCGCTATTCGTTCCTAAAAACTCTCCATACGAGGAATATTGATTGTTCCACAAGGCTTGTGCGCTGGCTTTGGTCAGTCCTTTGGCGCATATCTCGGCGAAGTGGGGGTTCTTAACGTTGACGGTTGCCACAACGGCATCTTTTACAACGGCAAATCCCAATGCGCCTTTCTCGGTCTCAACGTCGTATATCTCGCGCGAAACCATACCCAGGTCGACTACCTGAGCCAGGGCGTCTGTCATGCCTTTACCGGCTCCACCGCCCGATATGTCGATGCGCACGTTGGGGTGCAGTTGCTTGAACTCGTCGGCCCATCTTACAACCATGGGGTAGAGGGCAAATGCACCCGAGAGGGAGATGTCGCCCGTGAGTGTGTCGCCCGATGCGATATTCGTGTCTTGACTATTTCCTGATTGGGCAGGCTGTTTGCAGCTTGTTGTCCCTACAAGTGTAAATATGCTTGCGATAGCTAACCATTTTTTCATAATCCGATATCTGTTATCCGTTCTTAGTTTGTCGTTTTTCCGTTTCGATTAAAGTGCGGAGCCGACGGTTATTTGGCGTAAAGATTTGCAAATCTACGAATAAAAGTCGAAATGCGACCCCCTTTTACCCTTTTTTGCATAAAAGGACACTTCGCCTCTTTGCATGGTTATTCCCCTTTCAACTTGCGTATTTGTGCTTCGGCTTCGTCGGCCAGCCGGGCTGCCTGTTTCTGGGCCTCTTCTACCATTTTTGTTTTGGCGGCTTTGGCGGCTATCTTGGCCAGGGGGTTCGAGGCTTTCTCGACCAGTTTCTCGCCTTCACGTTCGGCGGTCTCTACCAAAAGGCGCCCGGCCTCTTCGGCTTTCTGTCTGATGTTGGCCACCTGCTCTTCAGTGGTGCCTTTTCCGGCAATGGCCTCGACAACCTTGTTGGTGACGGCCTGTTTCACGAGCGATTCGGTGTCGATGTCGATGGTCGGTTTGGCGAAGGTGCCGCCTATGCGGGCTTCGACAATGCCTACGTAGTCGCTGATGACCTTCTCTTTGCTGAGGTCGATGAGGGCCGTATAGTCGATGCTCTGGTCGAGACCTGTCGAGCCCGAGAGGGTAAGTTTCGTATTGCCTATTTTCAGGTCAAACGGTGAGGTCTGTACCCGTCCGTCGGTAATGGCAAAACGTATATCGATGTCTTTGGCTTCGACTTTGCGCAACTTGTCGTTTTTCAACAGGTTGGCCAGCAGGTCAAAGACTTCGAGGTTCTGTATCTCGATATTTTTCGATTGCAGGGAACCTTTGGCCGTGAGGCTGTTGAGTATGGGCGACATCTGTGAGTCGAGGCGTGTGTCGAGGTTGGCGCTGATTGAATAGTTTCCGCCGGTCTTGGCAAAGAGTGGCACCAGTTGTTGAACGAAGTCGAGTTGTTCAAAGGTCTCTTTGAACGAAGCCTCCTTGATGCCCAGTGCGAGGGAAACCAGCGGTGAGGTTGTCGACGATGCGGTGCTGTATGAACCGCTGGCCGAAATGTTTCCGCCGAGGGCATCTACTGAAATGCCGTCCAGCGAGGCTGTCCCGTTTTTGACCGAGACTTTCCCGGTAAAATTACCCAGTGTCATGTTGTCGAAAATTATTTTCTTGATGCGGGCCTGCATGGAGAGGTTCAGATTCTCAGGAACGATAAAGACGCTGAGCGAGGTGGTATCGGTAGCTGCGCTGTCGGCTGCGGCGTTGCTGTCGGGGGTATCTTCTGTTGTCAGAAACTCGTTGAGGTCGAGTTGCGACGACGAGAGCGAGAGGTTGCCTTGCAGTGTTCCGCCAGCCATGACGTAGGGCAGGTAGTTGCTTATCTTTCCCGTCGCTTGCAAATCACTTCGGCCTACGGTGAGGTCAAAGCGGGATAGGTTCATGGCCTCAGGCGTTATGTGCGCATCGGCTTGTGCGACGACGATGGGAGGGAGGCCAGTGAGCGACAGGTTCATCTGTGTTATCGACAGGTTGCCCTCTCCCTTTATGTTTTGGTAATTTTTCTTTTCAATGTCCGACATACGGCCGTCGAGTGTGATGTCGGTGGTGATGACGCCGCTTAGGGTGATAGAGTCGCCCAGGGGATAGATTTCCTCGATTTTTCCAAGATCGATGGTGCCGTTGGCCGAGGCTTCAAATTGCAGATCCGATATCGGGTGGGAAGCATGAAGTGACAGGGCAAAGGGATTCTCGGCAAATGTGAATTTGAATGTGTTTATATCGATGGTTGTCTGGTCGAGGTCGCCACCGTTGTTGGCCACTCGCAGGGCAATGTCGATGTCGTCGACCGAACGGGGCATGCCGGTGTAGAAGACTCGGGCCTTGTCTACGTCGAGAGCTACGGTAAAGGCCGGGAGCGTGCTGGCATCAAGGCGTCCCTTTGCTTCGGCGGTGAGCGATACGTTACCCGAGGTCTGTAAGTCGGCAAAGTTGTTTTGGTAAATAGCCGGAATCATCGACAGAATATCCTTGAAATTGATTTTCGGGGTGGAGAGTCTGATGTCCATGTCGATGCTGGTGTCGGGCATGGCCACCCAGCCGTCGAGCGTCGTTTCGATGGCGTTGAGCCGCAGGCGGTTTTCGTCCAGCGTGAAGGTGTAGTTGTTGAGGTCAGCTATCAGTTTCATGTCGGCCTCCAATTCGGCGTTGTGCAGGTAGCTGACTCCCTCCATGCTCATGTCGATGTTTTGTATTAAGGCTTTGCATTGCAAGGCTGTTTCCAGTCCACTCAGTTTTCCGGTGAGGGCCAGGTTGAGTTTTCCAGTGGAGAAAGCCATGTTTGAGGCTTCGTCGGTATAGGAGAGGCAAGCGTCGGTGATGCGGAATTTTCGCAGTTGTAGATCAAAAGCACCGGTACTTGATGTACTGTCAGCGCTTTCTTCGGCGGCTGAGTTGTCGGCTTTGACGATGTCCCAATTTACAGCACCGCCCGAGTGGACGATGGCGTGTACAGTGGGACGGTCGAGGGTGACGTAGGTGATTTCATAGCCTGTGTCGCCGAAAAGGCTCATCAGGTTGACGGCCGCAGCTACTTCGTCGGCGGCAGCCAGTGTATCACCTTCGAATTCGTCTACCCCTATGAGTGACAGATTCTTCAAAACCAGAGTAGCTTGGGGAAAGTTGCGCAGCAGGCTGATGTCGAGTTCTTCAAAGTCGAGGCGGGCATTAAGCATTTTGTTAGCTTCGGCTTTTACGATGTCGGCCAGTTTGCCTTTTAGTATCAAGGGTATGGCTATGAGCAGTGCTACGATGATTACGACGATGACAGCTAAAATTTTCAGAAATGTTTTCATGATAACCGGTTTTTCAAGAATAGTTGTTGCACGACTCAAAGATAGTGAAAACTTTTCTGTAATACTGTTTTGAGGAGGGATTAAATCTCTTCGATTGGCTGTAATTTGTGATAAAATGTCGTTTTTCTTGGTTATATGCGTGTTATCGTCTACCTTTGTGAAAGAAAGTATAGCCAAAAAGATTTTTGTAAGTATTATTAAAAAATCTTGATTATGAGTATTTTGAAGCCCGGTGTCCCGGTGGGTTTGGCCAGTGACCATGCCGGCTATGAGTTGAAACAGTTTGTCGCTTCCTGGTTGACCGACAGGGGCATTCCCTATCGTGATTTCGGAACCTATTCGACTGAGAGTTGTGATTATCCCGATTTTGCTCACCCTTTGGCCATTGCCATTGAAAAAGGCGAGTGCTATCCCGGAGTGGCGGTTTGTGGAAGTGGCAATGGTATTAACATTACTTTGAATAAGCATCAGGGGATACGAGCCGCCCTTTGTTGGATTGAGGAAATTGCTCGTCTGGCCCGCCAGCACAACGATGCCAATGTGTGTGTGATGCCGGGCAGGTTTATCGACCATGAAACAGCTCGTGCTATCTTGGAGGCGTTCTTTTCTACCTCGTTTGAGGGCGGCCGTCATCAGCGTCGCATCGATAAGATTGCTGTAAAATAATCTGTTTCATTGA
>CAJLYN010000140.1 GCA_905210875.1 uncultured Bacteroides sp.
ACCCCAACATTAAAAGTGTTGTGCTCTACCAGCTGAGCTAGCGAATCATCGCACGGTCCGACATAATGTCTTTCTCAAATGCGTGGCAAAGGTAAGACTTATTTTGTATCAGACCAAACTTTAAAGGTATTTTTTGAGTGTTAAAAAAAGTTTTTCATTCAGAATTGCGCTTATTTTCAGAAACTTCGGGCGTTTCATCGTTTCTGATATCTTCGCGTAATATGTATCGCTCGTAATACGACTGCAAAAGAGTGGTCAAAGGCAATGCGATAATCATGCCTATCAAACCCAGCAATGTGCCCCATATGGAAAGGGAAAGCAAAATAATGGCAGGATTGAGCCCCATAACGTGCCCCATGATACGAGGCACGAGAATCATATCCTGGATAAGTTGCACTACAACAAACACTATGACGCAACCGAATACGAGCCACCAAAAACTCTGCCCGGGCTCGGCCGACTTCAGCATGCACAGCAGCAGGGTAGGCAGGAAACCGACCACCTGCAAATAGGGTACCATGTTGAGTAATCCGATAAAGAGACCGAGCAGTATGGCCAGCGGCAACCCTACGATGGAAAATCCGATACTGAAAAGTATTCCTACCAGAAAAGCCACACAGGCCTGTCCACGGAAGTAACGGTTCATGCTCACCTTCACATCGTTGAACACTTCGAGGGTTTTTGTACGGTATCTATTGGGTATCAATGCTTTGAATCCAGCAATGATTTTGTCGTAATCAAGCAATATGAATATAAGATAGAGAAAGATAATGAGCCAACTGATAATATTGATAATCTGATTGACCGAGCCGGTGAGCAACGCCCACAACTGGGTGGCGGTCTTTTCTATCAACATACGCCAGTCTTGCGGATTCATGGCCTCGGCAATGCGCGTAAAATCGATGCGCTCTTGCAAATAGTGGTGCCAACTCTGCGGAATAAGAGGTGTTATGGCCGACCCCCGTGAAAGATAGTCGTGAATCAATGTGCGCATTTTAGTGGCCTCTTCGACAATTCCGGGTGTGATAAGCCACACAAAAAGAGCTATCACCCCCACGATGGATAGTAACGCCAAGAATATGGCCAAGATGCGAATTTTCACTCGACATCGATACTGAATAAACTCGACAAAGGGGTTGACAAGATATGCCATGAGCCAAGCCACAAAAAAGGGAAGTAGCGCGTTTTTGAGCAAACGTATCAGGTAAAAGGCGGCTATGATGGCTACTGCCGTGAACAAGATGCGCATTACTCTATCGAACGTGAAAGGCTGTCGAATCGATTTCATAATCAATCTTTACATTAAAAAAATCCTTGGGAAGAAAACTTTCTCAAGATGGACAAATGTAAATAAATTCGTCGGAATAATCTAAAAACGAACAGTAATTAAAGCGATAAAAATTTTTCTTTCAACCAAACCGAAGCTGTGGAAATATTCTCAACAAATTTATAAGATGCAAACAATATCGCCGACAAATCTTTTTACGTCAACAGCTTTTCTGTAACAGATAAAAATGCTACCTTTGTCTTCAACGGAAAGAATGATATTCCTCGTACCCATAATTCTATGTCATCATGAAAGTCCTACTTATCAATGGAAGTCCGCATGCCAATGGTTGTACCTACACCGCTTTACACGAAATAGAAACGACTTTGCACGCTCAAGGCATCGATACCGAAATGCTCTATCTCGGTCACAAACCCATTGCCGGTTGCATTGCCTGCGGCAGTTGCCTGAAAACCGGCTACTGCTTTCGAGACGATCAAGTGCGGGAAATCCAGAAAAGGATAGAAGAATTCGATGGTCTCATTATTGGCTCACCGGTCTATTACAGTGCCCCCACAGGGCAATTGGTTTCATTTTTGAACCGATTGTTCTATGCCACAGGTTCTCGATGGGCTGGGAAATTAGGTGCTTCGGTAGTATCGTGCCGACGGGGAGGTGCATCGGCCACCTTTGAACAACTCAACCAATATTTCACCATCAGCAACATGCCGATTGTCTCCTCTCAATATTGGAACTCGGTACACGGTTATACACCCGACGATGTACACAAAGACGAGGAAGGGCTACAAACCATGCGCGTTCTTGGACTGAACATGGCTTGGCTGCTCCGATGCATCGAGGCGGGGAAAAAACAAGGCATTGAAAAGCCCGTATATGAGTCAAGACTCATGACCTCGTTTATAAAATAGGATTTTCAATAATCTCTTAACGTCACATTTAAAAGAAATGTGACAGGAGACAGATCGCGACTCGGATTGAAAAAAAATCAGCACATCGAGAACGGAAAATTATTTGTCGGACAAGTCACATATAAGTCTGCCTGCATGAAAATAAGCTCTTTACCTCAAAAGACATTTGTGTGGGCAATATTGGTATGGCTTGTCCTGATGCCAACAGGAATCGCGCAAAACAGCAAGACAATCAGCCCGATAGGAGGAGAAAACGCCTCGTTTGGGTTATGCATCATCGACACCAAGTCGGGAGATGTCGTTGCGGCCCATCAGGCCGAAACCTTTTTCACCCCGGCATCGACACAGAAACTCATCACGGCTGCCACCCTGTTGATGTGCTACCAGCCCGAGCAACGACTGACAACCCGTGTATTCTACGATGGCACCATTTCCAAGCGAGGGCATCTCTCGGGCAGCCTCTATATCCGGGGATGTGGCGACCCGTCGCTCGGTTCACAATATGCCGGTACACCCTCCGACATATTCATCGAAGAGGTCGTTCAGGCCACAAAAAAAGCTGGCATAAGCACCATTTCGGGAACTGTTGTTGCCGACGACCGTGCCATGGCCGGCAACCCGGTCGTGAGCAAATGGCTGTGGGAAGATGTGGGCAACTACTATGCAGCAGGCTGTTATGGCATTAACTATGCCGACAACTTGTTTGCCGCCACTTTCCGTACGAGTGAACCCGACAGCCAACCCGTTCTTCTCGACATCAACCCCGAAGTCGAAGGCCTTCGCATCGACTACTCCGGCCTGTCGACCAACCGTTCGGGACGCGACAGCGCCTACTTCTACGGTGCCCCTTATGAATATACCCGCCGCCTTTACGGTTCACTACCGGCCCATCGCGAGACTTTCACCATCAAAGGCGACCTGCCCGACCCACCCTATTTTCTGGCCACACAACTCACAGAAGCTCTGCGCCATGCCGGAATAAAAGTTATCGGGCAACCCACTACGGCACGCCAGCTCCACGAATCGGGGGAGGAACTCCCGGGTATGAAACCGAAGGTCATCTCCTGTATCTCTACACCTCCCCCACCCTGGCCGAAATGCTGCGCCACACGCTCACCCGCAGTGACAACCTCTACGCCGAAGCACTCCTGCGTCAAGTGGAGCTGTCTGTCGCCCCGACCTCCACACTGTCAGGCAGTATCGAACAGATGAAAAAGATATGGCGCGAAACAGGTTTTCCCATCGACGGTGCTACAATCTATGACGGTTCGGGACTATCACCTCTCAATCGTATTACACCGCTCATGATGTGCAAACTGTTGGCCCACGTAACCCGTCTGGGTAATGGAGGTGGCCTTCTCCCCGACCTGTTGCCAAAGCCGGGCGAAGGTACCCTCAAACGACTGATGCCCGACCCGGCAGTTGCACCATTCCTCCGACTAAAAAGCGGAAGCATGACCGATGTACAGTGTTATGCCGGTTACTATACGGGCCGACACACCTATGCCGTAGTAGTCATGGTCAAACACTTTTCCGACCCCAGAAATCAGGTCCAGCAAGAAATAGCCGACATGCTCTCCTGCCTGTTTCTTTCCATCGAAAACGACAAGTAATCCCTACGTTTTATCACTCTATAAAATGCCCAATGATTAAAACACTCATTCTCGACTTTGATGGCACTTTGGCCGACACTCAGACTTGCATCGTTGCCTCCACCCAAGCCACCCTGCACAGGCTGCAACTCCCTGCGGTAGAGCAGGAAGAGATTATCTCGCGCATCGGGCTTCCGCTGCGAACGGTACTTGCCGACGGTGCCCACATTCCTCAGGGAGAAACACTCGACAAGGCTGTCGACATTTACCGCGAGGTTTTCGACGAGATAAGCCCAAGCACCACACGTCTTTTTCCACGAGTCAAAGAGACCATGATGCGACTACACGCCGACGGCACGACATTGACTATCGCCTCGGGAAAGAGTCGCCGCGTACTCCTGCAGATGTTGCGTGACTTTGGCCTCCATGCTCTTGTCAAAGCTATTGTTTGCGACGACGACGTCACCCACAAAAAACCGGCCCCAGACATGGCTCTGCTGGCACTGTCGCTCACAGGCACTCACCCCACCGAGGCCCTCGTGGTAGGCGACACCTCTTTCGACATTGAGATGGGCCGCCGGGCAGGCTGCCCTACCTGCGGTGTCTCATATGGCAACCACAGCCGAGACACCCTTAAAGAGGCCGGAGCCGACTTTCTCATCGACGAGTTTGCCCAGCTGCGCGAAATCGTGCTGTCCAGTCGGGAAGGTTAGTACCACGGAACAGAGAGAGGCCTCTCTGCATTACGCACCCAAGATAAAAAGCGAAGACTTCCGACCTGTTGTCGGAAGCCTTCGCTTTCTCTTTATAAGGGAATGCAGGGGCGACGGTGTTCTGACGCCCCGACAATAGAATCTTACTGATGTTCGAGACGGAGCGTTTCGGTAGGCTGGTCGCACACTTCGGTGGGGCCAAAATACTGAATCGGTCCGGGATAGACATAGCAAGTCTCGCGTTCCCATTGCTTGCGTTGCGAAACAAAATACCTGAACGGAGCCCCTTCAAGATTTACCAAAGCCTTCTGTATGACAGGTTTCATCTCACCGTTACGGCGTTCCATGTTCATCATCATGGTAACGGGCACACCACCGGCAATCCACTCTTCGGCAGGACGGGTAGTATTACGCACCGACGACATATATCCAGTGCGACCCTCTCCGATGAGCATGGCAGCTGTATATCCAAGTGAATAACAATAATTGGCATCAAAATTAGAGGGAGCGGCGCAACGACCTTCATAACCGAAGAAGTGGGTCTGTGTAGCAAACTTTCCTACATAGGTTCCCTCGGCTTTCATCTCGGCCAATCGACGACCTACCATCTCGGCCAGAAGTTTCTCGGTTTCAATAAGCGAAACTTGCACGTTACCATGTGGGTCGCGGTCGAGCGTGAGCTGACGGGCCACTGGCTCGGGCAAAGTCGAGTAGATAGCCGCATTCTCGGGCGAGAGATGTTGCGTGATGTAATTAATCTGCTCCGACTTGCGCACCATGGCATACTCATGACCATGTGCAGCCAGGAAATCATTCAATTCATCGATAAGTTTCTTCATGGCCGGAATAAACTCAATAAGACCTTCGGGAATAAGAACGGTACCGAAGTTGCTTCCTTCCGAGGCACGCACGGCCACGGCATTGGCGATGTAATTGACAATATCGTCGAGCGTCTGCTGCTTGGCCTCAACCTCCTCGGAGATAAGGCAGATGTTGGGCTGCGTCTGCAACGCGCATTCCAGGGCAATGTGTGATGCCGAACGGCCCATCAGCTTAATGAAATGCCAATACTTCTTGGCCGAATTGCAGTCGCGTTGTATATTACCGATAACCTCGGAATAGACTTTGCAAGCGGTGTCAAAACCAAACGAACTTTCAATCATTTCGTTTTTCAAGTCACCATCAATAGTCTTGGGGCAACCTATCACCTGCACACCGGCACCTATCTGCTTGTAATACTCGGCAAGGACGCAGGCATTGGTATTGGAATCATCACCACCGATAATAACCAATGCGGTGATGTTCAAATCCTTCAATATTTGAAGACCCTTATCGAACTGTTCTTTCTTTTCAAGTTTGGTACGCCCCGAGCCAATAATGTCGAAACCTCCCGTATTACGGTATTCGTCAATGATATCGGCCGTGAGTTCCATGTATTTGTGGTCGATGAGACCGGCCGGGCCGAGCAAAAAGCCGAAAAGACGAGAATCTTTGTTCATTTTCTTGATTCCATCGAAAAGGCCGGCAATAACATTGTGTCCGCCAGGAGC
>CAJLYN010000141.1 GCA_905210875.1 uncultured Bacteroides sp.
ATATCGGCAGGTGGGTAAGCGATCTACATCGCGCCGCTACGACCTGCTACCCTTGCTGCGGTCAAGCCCTGGGGGGATTGACAGGGAGCTGGCCGTGTAGGACTTACCCGCCGCAAAAGTAGATATTTTTTTTATATCGGCAAGCACTTCGCTCCAAAAAAATATCGGTGTGTTCATTATTTTGCTTATTCATAGTTGTTTATATGTATGTTACGATACCTTGTACGGCCGACCGAAGTACAGCTGTTGTATATTTTTATGTTGTCGGGCCGATGCAATTACGGTAAAAATCATACCTTTGTACCAGATAATGAAGAAAAAAACTCATGAGTGAGCAACCCCGCAAACCCTTGACCCTCCATGCCATGCAGTATGGCCTGTATATGGGTCTCTATCTGCTGATAGCCTTTCTCTTCTCGGTCTGGTCGCTTCATGCGCCGGTATTCAATACGCTGGCCGTGCTCACGGTGGTGGCCATACCCGCGGTTGTCTATCTTCTCATGAGCCACTTCATGCGCAGCGAAGGAGGCACGTCGCGCTTTGTCGTGCTGTGGTCGTTGGGAATATATCTCTTCTTTTTTGCCTCGCTGGTCAGCGGCCTGGGAGAGTATCTCTACTGCACCTTTGTAGAGCCCGATTTCATACCCTCGCAAATCGAGGACATATTGCTAAAACTCGAAGCCGCCCCTCTCGACTCTCCCGATATGCAGGCGTTGGTCGAGCTTCTGCGCAAAGGCTACGAGCAGCGGCTCTATCCCACCCCCATCGAGCTGGTCTATCAGATGATATGGCTCAAACTCTTTCTGGGGTCGATAGTCTCCCTGTTTGTGGCGCTGTTTATCAACCTGTACATTCGTTTCAGAAATAGATAAAGCTATGGATATATCCGTCATTGTCCCTTTGTATAACGAGGCCGAATCGTTGCCCGAATTGGCGGCATGGATAGCCCGTGTGATGGCAGAGAACCGCTTCACCTACGAGGTGATTTTTGTCGACGACGGCAGCACCGACGGCTCTTGGCGTGTCATTGAGTCGCTCAAAAAAGAGAATCCCCACATAAAAGGGGTCAAGTTCCGCCGCAATTACGGTAAGTCACCGGCCCTGCATACCGGTTTTACGCGGGCACAAGGCGATGTTGTCATTACGATGGATGCCGATTTGCAGGACAGTCCCGACGAGATACCCGAGCTTTACCGCATGATAGCTGATGAGGACTATGACATGGTCTCGGGTTGGAAGAAAAAACGTTATGATCCCCTTTCCAAGACCCTGCCCACCAAGCTTTTCAATGCTACGGCCCGTATGATTACCGGCATACATCTGCACGACTTCAACTGCGGGCTGAAAGCCTATCGCAACGAGGTGGTGAAAAATATTGAAGTCTATGGCGACATGCACCGCGACATACCCTTCCTGGCCAAGAGTGCCGGTTTCTCCCGCATCGGAGAGAAAGTGGTGCATCACCAGGCCCGCAAGTACGGTAAGACCAAGTTTGGCATGAGCCGGTTTGTCAATGGTTATCTCGACCTGATGACCCTCTGGTTCTTCTCCAAGTTTGCCGAGAAACCCATGCACTTCTTTGGCCTGCTGGGCAGCCTCATGTTTGTCATCGGTTTCATATCGGCCATAGCCGTGGGTGCCTATAAACTCTATGCTCTGTGGCACGACATGCCCTATCGGCTTGTTACCGACTCGCCCTATTTCTTCATTGCCCTCACGATGATGATATTGGGTACGCTGCTTTTTCTGTCGGGCTTCCTGGGCGAGCTTATCTCACGCAATGCTCCCGGCCGTAACCATTATAACATAGAGAAAGATATAGATGATTAGTCTGCGACGTCGACTCCGTGCTGCTCGTTGCGCGGCCTCCGGCCGTGTTGCCGCCTTTGTGGCGCTTTCGATATGCTTGATGCCGTTGTTGTTCTCGACGGCCTGCAATACCGAGGCCTGTCTCGAAAGCAAGACCAGCATTTTCAACGTGGCGTTTTATGCCTATGGCGATTCGGGAGTGAATGTTATCGTAGATTCGGTGTCGGTCTATGGCGTGGGGCAGTACCGCGATTCCCTGCTGGTCGACACGGCCAATATCTCCTCCTTCCAGGCCACGCTGCGCAGTGGCAGTGACACGACGCAATATGTCATCCGCTATGACCAGCACAATCTCAATCCCCGGTACAAGAGAGACACGCTCACGTTTGTCTACCATAGCTATATAGAGTTTGAGTCGGCCGAGTGCGGGGCCATGTACAATTATGTCATCGATGACTTCCGCTACACGACGTGGCAGATTGTCGATGCCCAGTTGATGACAACCGAAGTCAATAACCAAGATGTCGAAACCGTCCGTCTCTATTACTATGTACCCGAGTAGTCGCATTCTGTCGGTCGTGATGGCGTTGTTGCTGTCGCTGCTGTCCTTGTCGCCGATGGCGGCGCAGGAGAGAAAGAGCCAGCGCCTCGAAGATGGCTCGCGTTACCGCTATCCCCTGCTCGACGGTCTGATTGTAGGTGTCGACCTGTTCCAGCCCGTTGTTTCTCTCTTCGGTCAACAGTATGCCAACTACCAGGCCTCGCTCGAAGTGAGTTTTCACAATCGCTTCTTCCCGATATGGGAGACCGGTATAGGTTGGGCCGACAATACCCCCGACGATGGCAACTTCACCTACAAGGTGTCGCCTACGCTCTACAACCGCTTGGGTATGCTGTATAATTTTAATTACAACTCCACCGCTCCCGGCTATATCTATGGTGGCCTGCTTTACGGCTTTTCGGTCTTCTCCTACGACATTACCAATATCGATCTCACGTCGAGTTACTGGGGTACCAGCGACCAGGTTGCCATATACGACTGCCACTCCCGGGCACAATGGCTCGAATTTCTGGCCGGTATACGGGTCAACCTTTACAAGGGGCTCAAAATGGGCTTCTCGGTGCGTTACAAGGTGCTGCTCAAAGCGGCCGATTACGGCACTACTCGTCCTTGGATAATCCCCGGCATGGGCAAGCGCAACGGCGGTTTTGACTTCACCTACTCGGTCTATTACCAGATTCCCATCAAGACCAAGAAACAGCGTGTAGCGGCCGAGTAAACCTGTTACACCTCATTGTCGACTGAAACATTTTCCAAAATGGAAAAATGTAAAAATCTATTGAATTATCAAAAATATTCTTATGGAAATATATTCCGATGGAAAATAATATATATCTTTGTCTTGTTCTGATAAGGAAAGAAGTTTCGCGCATAAAAAAGCAGAAGATGATCAAACGATTTTTACAACGACGCTGGCCCCTCCTGGTGGGGCTGTTGCTCGGCGGGATAGCCGGCTATCTCTACAATGTGTATGTGGGTTGTGCCTCAGGCACCTGTATGATAACCTCGTCGCCCTACCTGAGTACGCTCTGGGGGGGCCGCCCAGGGCGGCCTGCTGGTCGACGGTTTTCGTCCGTGTAGCGGGCGGGGAGGGTCGTGCCATGAGTAAGCTGGTGTCGTTGGTCGTTGCGGCCGTGTTGTTGGTGGCGTGTCAGAATGCCGCCGTCGGAAAAGAAAACAAACAATTAAACAAGCATAAGAATATGGAAGTAGTTCATCTCACCAAAGAGGAGTTTTTGAAAAAGGTGGTCGATTATGAAAACAATCCCACCGAGTGGAAATATCTGGGCGATAAGCCTGCCATCGTCGATTTCTATGCCGACTGGTGTGGCCCCTGCAAAATGATTGCCCCGATACTGGAAGAGCTGGCCGCCGAATACAAGGACCGCATCGTAATCTACAAGGTAAATACCGAGCAGGAGCAGGAGCTGGCAGCGGTCTTTGGCATACGCAGCATACCCACCCTCCTGTTTATCCCCATGCAGGGCGGACCACAGATGGCTGCCGGTGCCCTGCCCAAAAATGAGTTGAAGAGAGCCATCGAAACCGTGTTGTTACCTCAATCGAAATAGGTATGGCGTATGTAGTCGATGCGGCAAAATGTCCGCAAAACCACCGGTGCCCGCTGTTGGCCGTCTGTCCCGTCGGGGCCATCTCGCAGCAGGGATTCTCACTGCCACGTATCGATGCCTCGCTCTGTATCGAGTGTGGAAAGTGCGCACGCAAGTGCGGTATGCAGGCTATCTATAAAAATGCGTAAGATGGATACCGACACACTGTGCAGCATCAGAGATTTGTATCTGTGCATCAT
Source organism: uncultured Bacteroides sp. (assembly GCA_905210875.1). GTDB lineage: Bacteria > Bacteroidota > Bacteroidia > Bacteroidales > UBA11471 > Caccoplasma. The sequence continues at coordinate 4,182 of CAJLYN010000141.1, forward strand.
GCGGTTTGAGAGCCGGTTTGAAGAGTTGTTCGGTCTCTCGTTGAATGAGGGGATGTTGCTGTGCACACTCTCCCGGTCGGACGGGAGCATGACCTGTGGTGAACTGGCGGCGCGGCTCGACCTCTCGTCGTCGAATATGTCGAAGGTCATCAAGTCGGCCGAGCGGAAAGGCTTGCTTGCCCGCCGTCTGGGCGAGCAGGACCGGCGGCAGATGTACTTTGCCCTCTCCGAGAGAGGCCGTGAACAGCTCGAAGCCATCGACATGCGGCAGCTCGACATTCCCGAGCCGTTGTTGCGGCTGTGTCATTCCCGTTAAGTTTTTTAAATGAGGGTGGATCAATCGGTCCACCCTCTCTTTTTTCGGGATTTTGCCGGACTAAATTTGGCGTTATGGGGGCTAAGGTATTATCTTTGTCCGAAGTGCAGGCTGTGGCCGGCTTTTCGGCCGGCTCGCAGTGTGTCGAAGAAAGTATATATGAAACATCAAATCAATGTATCCATGAAACAACTGTTTTTATTCCTGGCGGTGTTTGTCTGCATGAATGTCGCCGGTAAAGAAAAGTTCCCCGACGGAACTCCCATTCCCGATTGGTTTTATCAGTACGACGCAGTCGATGTGGCCAAACTGGGCCAGACCTACCGCATCACCGATTACGGAGTTGTAGACAATGACAGTAATCTTGTTCAGACCGAGGCCATACAGGCCGTCATCGACAAGGCTTCGGCCCAGGGCGGCGGTGTGATTGTCATTCCCCGCGGTACCTTCCTCAGCGGTTCGCTCTTCTTCAAGCCCGGCACGCACCTCCATATCGAAGAGGGTGGTGTGCTCAAAGGCAGCGACGACATCAGCAACTTTGCCATTGTCGACACCCGCATCGAAGGTCAGTCGCTGAAATATTTTGCTGCGCTGGTCAATGCCGACGGCGTCGACGGCTTCACCATCACCGGCAAGGGCACGATCAACGGCAACGGCCTGCGTTACTGGAAATCGTTCTGGCTGCGCCGCAAGGTCATTCCCAAGTGCACCAACATGGACGAGCTGCGTCCGCGCCTCGTCTACATCTCCAACTGTAAAGATGTGCAGCTTGAAGGGGTGAGTCTCATCAACTCGCCGTTCTGGACGACCCACCTTTACAAATGTGAGAACGTGAAGCTGCTCAACCTGCGCATCTTTGCTCCCTCGGCTCCGGTGAAGGCTCCCAGTTCCGATGCCATCGACATCGACGTCTGCACCAATGTACTAGTCAAGGGCTGCTACCTCTCGGTCAACGACGATGCCATTGCCCTCAAAGGCGGTAAAGGTCCGTGGGCCGATAAAGATGAGAACAACGGTGGCAACTACAACATCATTATCGAAGACTGCGTCTACGGGTTCTGCCACAGCGCTCTCACCTGCGGCAGCGAATCGATTCACGACCGCAACATCATCTTGCGCCGTATCAAAATCAACAATGCCTCGCGCCTCCTGTGGTTGAAGATGCGTCCCGATACGCCGCAGAAGTATGAATATATCCTTGTCGAAGATATCGAGGGCGATGCCCGCAGTTTCCTCTATGTGAAACCTTGGCGCCAGTTCTTCGACTTGAAGGGTCGGAAAGATACCCCCTATTCCTACTCCAACAATATCACCATGCGCAACATCAAACTCCATTGCAACGTATTCTTCGACGTGAATGCTTCGGACGACTATTTCCTCTCCGACTTCACCTTTGAGAATCTCGACATCACGGCCGAGAAAAATGCCACGCTGAAAAGCGAGCTTATCGACGGCCTGAAAATCAAGAACGTTACCGTCAACGGAGAGAAGTTGCCCAACCGCAAGAAATAATCCCCGTACAGCC
>CAJLYN010000142.1 GCA_905210875.1 uncultured Bacteroides sp.
TCAGTGGGATGTCGAAGGCCTGATAGCCACTACCTCGGTACATCAGAAACGGGAGTTGGCCACATGGCGCATCAAGGAGATTGTAAATGCCTATGGAAAGGTTCAGCCAAACCTCCTCAAACATGAGAAGGGTTATCCTACGGCCAAATACCTGCTCTCCGTTGTGAAAGAAGGTCGTCCCGACTATGGCATGCACGCTGTGGGAGAGGGCATGGACTCGGAAGGTTCCGAACTCATCATCTCTTCGCTTGAACGCGACGACGACCGCCCGGTGTGGGTATTGGTATGGGGTGGCCCCAACTGTCTGGCTCAGGCTCTCTGGAAGATAAAGGCGACCCGCACTCCCGAAGAGGTTGACCGTCTTGTGGCCAAGTTGCGTGTTTACACCATCTCCGATCAGGATGACAGCGGACCGTGGATTCGGAAAAACTTCCCCGGACTTTTCTATATCGTCAGCCCCGGTTATCATAAATTCGGTGGGTATCATTATGCTACATGGAGTGGTATCAGCGGCGACAAGTTCCACGGACGTTTTGCTGGTGCCGACTTTACGCTTGTCGACAATCCCTGGCTCGACGAGAACATCCGTTGTAAAGGTCCCTTGGGAGCCCAATATCCTTTTATGAAATATCTGATGGAAGGCGACACTCCCACATTCCTCTATTTGATTGACAATGGATTAGGCAATGTCGAGCATCCCGACTGGGGTAGTTGGGGCGGACGCTATGAATATTACCAGCCTCGTACCGAACGTTGGTTCATCGAGCCCGAAACCCGTCCCATCTGGACCGATGCACAAGATGAGGTCATGGGTATTGACGGCTCCTGGCACACCACCAATAAAGCTACGATATGGCGTTGGCGCGAAGCTTATCAGAATGATTTTGCCGCTCGCATGGATTGGACGGTCAACGATTATAAAAATGCCAACCATCCGCCTGTGGTGAAACTCTCTTCGCCCAAGGAAATCACCGCCAAGATAGGTGACCGCGTCGAGCTTAGTGCCGAAGGTAGCAGTGATCCAGATGGCGACAAGTTATCGTACAAGTGGTTCTATTATCCCGAGCCCGGGACTTTCAATATTGCTTCGGCGCGTACGGGAAACCCCTTGAAAATAGAGAATGCCGACCAAGCCAAAGCTTGGTTCATCGTTCCCAAGACCGAACGCAAAGGTACGATGCACATTATTGTTGCCGTTACCGACAACGGTAAGCCGGCTCTCACTCGATATGAACGTGTAATAGTAATGATAGAATAGTTTAGGTATAGTAGTTAAGGTAAAAATGTACGTGTTGTTCTTTTCCCTATGTGTGAATCTTGTTGGGCTTTTGGCCCAACAAGATTTAATAGAAAAGAACAAAAAATTCCTGAGAAAATAGAATAGTTACAATCTCTCATTATATGAAAAAATCCATTTTGTTTTTAGCTCTTTGTGTGGTCTCTTTGTCTGCTTGTACCGCCGAAAATACGCCCCCAAAACTTCGGGTATTGATTAGTACCGATATTGGAGGGACCGACCCCGACGATAACCAGTCGATGGCGCATCTGCTCATGTACAATGACTGTTTCGATATTGAGGGGTTGGTATCGTCACCTTCTTTTGGTAGTGGTTCAAAAGAGGAAATGCTGCGCATGATAGACTTGTATGAGGCCGATTACGACCGGTTGAAGAGTCATGCTGCCGGCTGTCTGTCGCCCGACTCCTTACGAAGCCTATGCAAGCAAGGCCGTAAGGGGCTGCTACCCTATTGCGGATATGAGGCCCCTACCGAAGGGTCGGAATGGATAATCTCTTGTGCTCGTAAGGCCGATTCGCGTCCGTTGTGGATTCTTGTATGGGGCGGCCTCGACGATGTGGCACAGGCCCTGCACGACGCGCCCGATATTCTTCCGCGTATACGGGTCTACTGGATTGGCGGGCCCAACAAGAAGTGGGGTGTAAACAGTTATGCCTATATCGCCGAGAATTTTCCCGATTTGTGGATTATCGAGAATAATGCGTCCTATCGTGGATTTATTGGAAATAATAAAAAAGACGATATCTACAACAAGCGTTATTACGAGACCTTTATAAAGGGTGCCGGTAAATTAGGAGCTGATTTTATCGATTATTACAAGGGACAGATAAAGATGGGCGATACACCGTCGTTGCTTTATGTCATGAATGGCAATCCCGAAGATCCAGAAGGTGAAAGTTGGGGAGGAAGTTTTGAACGAATGTCGTACAGTCCTCGTACAATTTTCACTCGACCCACGACGTTGCAAGATACTGTTCCGGTCTATTCCGTGGTGGAATTTCATTTCAACGGACCTAAAATTGATAAACCTATAGGAACTCATTGCTTTGATTTTATTGTTGACCGTCAGACATGGGCTGGTGTATATCTAGGAGAAGGTCTTTATGCAGTACGATATGCTCCTAAGGCGCCCGCTACACTCGATTATCGCATTGTCTCCGATATTGAACAACTCAATGGTGCAACGGGTGTATTCGTTGTAGACCGTCTGTGGCCGGGAAAGAAAAGTGCCGATAGTTACGAAGTGGGAGACAACTGGTATACCGACCGTCAGGATCGTGAACTGTTCGAGGGAGCGTGGCAAGGTTTCAAAACTGTATCGAAGTGGCGTAACGACGTCCTCGACGACTGGGCCGAGCGGTGGAGTTGGTTAAAGTGATTTTTTAGCATAAGATTATAGTTATGAAGAATAAGTTTTTAAGTGTGTGTGGCATATTGTTGTGTGTCGTTTGGTTCTCTTCTTGCACACAGCAGGCCGATAAAAAAGAGGATTCGTCAGATCGGTTACGAGTAATTGTTACCAGCGACGGCGAAATCGATGATGAATGTTCGATGATACGATTTCTCCTTTATGCCAATGAGTGGGATATAGAGGCTATTATAACATCAAGTTCTCAGTATCATTGGAGAGGTCATAACTGGGCAGGAGATAATTGGCTTGACCCCATTATTGATGCTTATGAGGAGGTATATCCCAATCTTGTACAACACGACAAGCATTATCCGTCTCCTGAGTATTTACGTGCGCATACCTATCTTGGGAATGTCGATGCTGAAGGTGAAATGGATAAAGAAACTGACGGTTCACGCCGTATAGAAGAAGTATTGCTCGATACGAAAGATAAACGTCCGGTATGGATTCAGGCTTGGGGTGGAACCAATACCATAGCCCGAGCTCTGAAAAGCATCGAGGAGAAGTATCCCAACCGAATGGCCGAAGTGGCTGGAAAGTTGCGCTTCTTCTTTATCTGGGAGCAAGATACGACCTATCAGTCTTATATCCGTCCGCATTGGGGCAAGTACAATATCCTCACTATTATATCCGACCAATTCGAAGCTATTGCGTATCGGTGGAAGATGGTTCAACCGGCCGAAGTACAACCTTATTTTGAGGGCCCTTGGATGAGACAGAATATATTGCAGGGACATGGCGCATTGTGTTCTATGTATAAAGCGCACGAAAACGGTGATTTCCGTTCCGAAGGGGATTCTCCCGCCTATCTATATGTCATACCCACAGGTTTGGGAAATGTAGAAAATCCCGACTGGGGCAGTTGGGGTGGTCGTTATGTCAAGGTACGTGAAAATACCTGGCTCGACCCTGTCCCGGTTGAGGGTTATACCTATCCCGAAGGTCGCTGGTACGGTTCTAACGGATGGGGGCGTTGCAGTCTCCGTCCCGGTACGACAACTACGGCCGAGGAACGAGCTGCATATTTCAGACCCATGTGGATGTGGAGCAAGGCCATGCAAAATGATTTTGCGGCTCGTGCCGATTGGTGTGTCATGCCTTATGAAGAGGCCAACCACCAGCCTGTAGTGGTATTGGCTCATGGCAGTAGCCTTATCGCTATTCCCGGTGAGACTGTAAAATTGAGTGCCAAAGGTACAACCGATCCCGATGGAGATAGACTCTCCTACAATTGGTGGCCTTATCAGGATGCCTCTACATATAAAGGTGAAATACAAGTTGTATCAACTGATGAAATGGCTGAGGTATTTATTCCCATGGATGCAATGTCGGGCCAAACATTGCACATCATATGTGAAGTGACCGACGATGGTGAACCGCATCTTACCCGTTATCAGCGCGTAGTTATCCATATTAAATAATCCAAAATAAATAACCATGAAAAAAGTAATTCTGTTTTCAGCGGCTATTCTGTGCATGAATTTCATGCCGGCAATGAGCCAAGAAGATTCACTGTTGGCCTTCCCGACGGCAGAGGGATATGGAAAATATACCGTTGGCGGTCGTGGAGGTAGAGTGATAGAGGTAACCAATCTGAACGATTCAGGAACAGGTAGTTTGAGAGCCGCTATTGACGCATCAGGTCCTCGTACTGTAGTATTCCGTGTATCGGGAACCATCGACCTGAAAAGTGCTTTGAAAATAAAGAATCCGTATATCACAATAGCCGGACAGACGGCCCCGGGAGATGGTATCTGCATAAAACGTTATCCATTAAGTATTAATACCGATGAGGTAATTATTCGTTATATCCGTGTACGGCTCGGCGATGAAACAGGCGATGAAGCAGATGCAATTTCTTGTAGAGGCCCTAAAAATGTTATCTTAGATCATATTTCCGTGAGTTGGAGTATTGACGAAACCATGTCTGTCTATCATTGCGAGAATATAACGATTCAATGGTGTATGATAACCGAGAGTCTGTATATGTCAAATCACTCCAAAGGTGCGCACGGGTTTGGTGGAATTTGGGGATCTAATTATGCTACCTATCATCACAATCTGATAGCTCACCACTCAAGCCGGAATCCTCGTTTTGCTTCAGGTGGGGGATACAATGATTATAGAAATAATGTAGTATATAATTGGGGATACAATAGTACTTATGGGGGAGAAAAGCAGCAAGAAGGTAGTGACAAATTTGTATTCTTCCAAGTAAATATGGTCGGTAACTATTATAAACCAGGTCCTGCAACAGGGAGTGGTGTTAGAGATCGTATAGCAAATCCAAGTTATAGAAGTGATGATGATTATGGCCTTTGGTATATTGATGGTAACTATATGGATGGTAGTGAGATGGTTACCAATTCCAATTGGGCAGGAGTAGATGGTGTCCCAATGGATATGATGTTGAAGATGCGTCAGGATGAGCCGTGGCCTGCTATGCCGATAAATGAGCAGACACCGCAGGATGCGTATGAACTTGTTTTGGCTAAAGCTGGTTGTTCATTGCCTTATCGTGATGATATCGATTGGCGTATATCTGAAGAAGTCCGTACAGGTACGGCTTGGTACGAGGGTGAGTATTATAAGCAACTAAAAGATGTGCCCGATGAGTCGCTCATATGTGGTATGATAGATTCTCAGGAAGATGTGGGAGGATGGCCCGAATTGAGAAGTGAGCCTGCTCCCTTGGATACAGATGGTGATGGTATGCCTGACGAGTGGGAAGTAAAATATGGTCTCGATCCGCAAACCCCCGATAACAACCGGCTCAATGCCGACGGATACACGGCTCTTGAAGTCTATATCAATAGCTTGGCAAAAGAATCTATGAATACCAATTTTTCTGGTGCCTCCGTCGAGTCTCTTGAAGCAGATTCTAAAGTTCTTACGGCACTTTGGTGTTCAGAAACATCTGAGCTGTCATTCTCGTCTGATGCGCTTGGTGCCACGCTTTCACTCTATACACTTTCGGGTGCACAGGTATATCAGATGGAGATAGACAAGACGCTTGTTGACCTCTCTTTTCTGTCGAAGGGCACTTATGTTGTAAAAGTTGCGAAGGAGGGCATTAAACCTGTTTCAACGCTGATAATAAGATATTAATCATATATAACGAAAGAAGATTATTCGATACTATATAAATACCAAATTTCATGACAGGGAAACTAAATAACCGTTCGAATATGGATACGAAATTTATGGGGAAGGATGCCACCCCTTAGATGATGTATAAGCCAATATAATCTAGTATCTCAAAAAATTT
>CAJLYN010000143.1 GCA_905210875.1 uncultured Bacteroides sp.
ATCGGGATCGGTCGAGTAGGAAACACGACATCGCATGCCATTACCGCCGGCTCCACACACATAAAGGCCTATCGAGTCGATATGCAATACCGTACCTTCTGAGGCAGTGATGCCGAACTGTATGTAACGGGTCGACACCTCATCTATCTCGCCGGCCGGCCATACCTCGCCGACAATCAGATTGCGCTGCGTCAGTTGACCGTTGACAAGGCCGCTCCACTCGGGCCACACCGTATTGGCATTGGGTGAGGCATAACGTTGCACGGTCATCTCGCTCCAACTTTGCGGCACAGCCACGACCGGTCCCGTGAGGATATAGGAGTCGTCTTTTTCAAGAGGCCATTGCAGAACGACCTCCTCTCCACCTGCAAGCTCGATGCCTTCACACATCAACGGAATACTCTTGGTATAGTTTCCGTTGGAAAGTTCCAATGAACCAACCATGTTTCCCACGCCGGAGACGGTTGCCCGCACATAGAGACGGGTATAATCGAGATTTCCCCCTTGATAATCTATGTTGGTCGACGAGACATAATCATGCCCGTTGATCGACAAGTCAAATCCCTCCGAGACCGTCACCGAAAAAGAGCCGGCTGTCGGAGACAAGTCAAAACCCGACACCGAAATCTCTCGTACCAGCTGTTGTCCGGTGTAAGCCCTACCAAAATCAAGAGAGGTGGGATTGACCAGTAAATCGGCATTTTGAAGGATATGATCGGCAAGAATACCCTGTGCGACCATCTCCTGCGCTACAATGCGGGCCATAAGGGTGGCTCCCAAGGCTATGGGGTGGGTACTGTCGCTTGCTCTGAACAGCAATTCGGTACAGGCAGCCTCACCATAGTCGATAAACAATTCAGCCGATTTGGTGGTAAGGTCGATATAGGGAACGTCCATCTCCTCAGCCACCTGCTTCATGGCATAAGGATAGTCCATCGAATGGTCACTCTCGGGAATCTTATTTCCTGTCGATATGGTTCCGTCGTCGTTGAGAATCGAGAAAGAGTCGCCCAGGTCGTGGCGCCCGTTACGGCGTATGGTATTACCCGAGAAATATTTGCGGCACATCGACGACACCAGTATAGGGGTAGCCCCCAAGGCTCGGGTCTCTTCGACATAACGTCTTAAATAGGTTTTATATGTGCCTTGGGGTGTCGTTCCGCGGTAATCGACCGTCATGTCGCCGGTCTTGGCGCGCACCGAGTCACCATCCATACCGTTGTTCTTCTCATCGTTATGGGCAAACTGTATGATGACATAATCACCTTGGGAAATCTGCTTTTTTACCGAGGGCCAATAAGCACTCTCTTCATAAAAGCTCTTGCTGCTGGCGCCACTCTTCCCCCGGTTGTTAACGGTTATGGTTTCGTCGAAAAACTGTTGGAACATCTGTCCCCAGCCACGCTGGTCGGTGGTAGACTCGTTATAGTCGGCCATCGTAGAATCACCGATGGTGTGTACCGTCTGTGCCTTTAACGGCCACATCGATACCATAGCCCACAGAGTGGCTATAAAATAACTGGGTGTTTTCATTTCATGGTGTATTTTTGGAAAGAATGTTTTCCAAAGTTATAAAATCTTATTTTTACATATTTATGATTCTTCAAGGAAAACCAGAAAATACACCCTTTTGATACAATTGTCAACCTCTGTTTTTCAAGGAGAAGATTTGACGGCCAAATTATCCTCCCCACTAAACAAAAAGGAGAGGCAGTCGGATGTTCGGCTGCCTCTCCTTTTATTAAATATGCATCGTCCTACTTGGTGGAGGTTCCACCCGACGGCTTGGCAATGGCGTCGCGCATCGAGGTGTCGGCCTCTATATTTTTCATGCGGTAGTAATCCATGATTCCAAGATTTCCCGACCGGAAGGCTTCGGCCATGGCACGGGGTACTTCGGCTTCGGCCTCGATAACCTTGGCCCGGGCCTCCTGAGCCTTGGCTTTCATCTCCTGTTCGAGGGCAATGGCCATGGCACGACGCTCCTCGGCCTTGGCTTGGGCAATGTTCTTGTCGGCCTGCGCCTGGTCGATTTGCAGACCGGCACCGATGTTCTTGCCTATATCGATGTCGGCAATATCGATGGAGAGAATCTCAAAAGCGGTTCCCGAGTCAAGACCTTTTTTAAGTACGAGTTTCGATATGGAATCGGGATTTTCAAGCACCGACTTGTGCGATTCCGACGAGCCTATCGACGACACAATACCCTCGCCTACACGGGCCAGCACGGTATCTTCGCCGGCACCGCCCACCAACTGTCTGATATTGGCACGCACCGTAACACGGGCCTTGGCGATGAGCTGTATACCGTCTTTGGCCACAGCTACCACGGGTGGGGTATCGATGACTTTGGGATTGACCGACATCTGCACCGCCTCAAACACATCGCGACCGGCCAGGTCGATGGCGGGAGCCATCTGGAAACCAAGATCGATATTGGCCTTGGCTGCCGACACGAGAGCATGCACCACACGCTCTACCCGACCACCGGCCAGGTAGTGGGCTTCGAGTTCGTCGCGGGTAATCGACTTCAAGCCGGCCTTGTGGGCTTCAATCATCGCCCGCACGATAATTTGGGGCGGTACTTTACGTATGCGCATCAGAAAGAGTTGCACCAGGGATATATGCACGCCCGACACGAGCGCCGATATCCACAACAGGAAGGGCACAAAGTAGAAAAACACGGCCAGAGCCACGATACAGAGTGCCACGACAAGTAATACAAATAAATCCATAATTTTCGCGATATTAGAATGTAAAGGTTATTGACTTATAAGGATTATCAGGAGGACTGCTTCTATCTATTTTCCCTGCAACAGATGCGACATCTCGGCCTGGCGGCTCTGGTTTTCATAGTCGTCGGGATGGGGATAGAGCGTTTGCAGGAGATTTTCCAATTCCTGTATACGGGCTGCCGTCTCGGAGAGATTCTTCCCGGCGGCATAGGCTTCGCGCAGGCGGCCGAGTTCATTCTCACTGGCCGATATCAGCCGGCGCAACTCCCGGGCCTTGACATAGAGGTCTCGCGCCGTCTTGTTCTTGAACTGGGAGAGAGAGGTATAGACAACGCCATCGGAAACGACAAAGGTCATGGCATTGCGGGCCGGACGTTCTTCGCGGGGCGTTTGCATACGGGCTATCTTTTCCAACAAAGGCCGGTAATCGGCACCTTCGGCCCAGGTGTCGCGTATCGAGGAGAGACGGGCCAACGGCAGGAGCCGTTCGGGGGCCTCATCGGGAGCCAGGAACTCCGGCTCTTCTTCGTAGATAAAGATGTAGAGGCACACCTTGTCGTCGGGCTGGTAGCGGTTGCTGGCAAACCAGCCGACACGATTGACCTCGTCGACAGCCATCATATAGTCGTCGTAGGGCGAGTTGAACGGCATGGGCAGCGGCTCTGGAATGGAAAATTCGTAAGTGTTGATGTTGTAGCGGGAAACAAAAATATCGTAGCCGCCCAATGTGCGATCCTCCTCATTGGAGGCAAAATAGAGGGTAACGCCATCGGTAAGCAGGAAGGGATAGTTCTCGTCATAGAGGGTATTCATGTCGTCGAGCGACTCCTCTTCGCCGTAAGTACCATCGCCAAGGCGTATGCGGGAGACGATTTCATAGCCGGCATCACCATCGGGCACGGCATAGAGAATCTTGTCGCGCCGCTGGGCCTGGAACACGGGGCCCGCCTCGGGACGCTCCTCGCCTACCAGACTTTCGTAGGTGTGCAGAGAGCCAACCTCGGGCGACAACTTATAATGCAGGAAAAAATCATCCTTGTCGACCACCATACTGTCAATGACCTGCACACGCTGCACCTTGGAGAGCATCTGCGCTCCAAGTTCGGCCTGCGTAGCCCACAGTTCATACGTCGATACATCGGCAGCCCCATCCTTGCGGTTACTGAGGTAACCGATATAGCGCGAAAAATAATTCACGGCCTCGACAAAACGATACTGTTCAAAACATACACCGGCCAGGTAACGGTACGACTCGGGTATCTTGCCCGAAGCTGCGATTTTAAGATATTTCTCGGCTTCGGCTTTCCGGCCCGTCTCGTACAGGCACACGCCGTACCACTGATTGAGCGAAGGGGTCTTTGGCTTCTTTTTGAGATTTTTCTCAAAGATAGGCAGGGCCTCCTCATAGAGCCCGGCCCGGTACATATTGCGGGCATCTTCGAGAGTCTGCGCATCAAGTGCAAGCAGGGCAGATGCAAGGAAGATAACGGTCAGCCAGAGTCTTTTCATAGCAAATCACGGGATTATTCTTCACAAAGATAAACTTTTTTTCGATAAAACAACTACGCCTCTCCCGATTCGATAGACAAGGCCAGTCTTTCAAAAGCCCGACAAGCCTCCTCACCCTCGAAAGCCTCCTTGGGCAGATACAGGAAGGAAGGTTCCTCGTCAAGAACCAGGAGATAATAGCGACGTTTGGAGGTACACGACAGTATCGACTCCCACGGATAGTAGAGCGACAGGCCGTCGTCATAGGTCAGGACAATGCCTCCCCGGTCGATGGTGGCAGAATGTTCGCGCAGTACCCGTCGCTCGTCGGGACGGGTGAGCCGTGTTACAAAGAAATGGAATATTCCCGCAGGAATGGCCGCGAAGAAAAGTATCACAGCCACATACACCGCCTGGTCGGTAAAATATCCCAACCCCACAAAAAACGATACGATAACGATGCCCCAAGCCCAGTTGCGCCGGAGAAATGCGGTAAGCAAAAAGCGCAGGTAGAGCGTAGCCGGCATCATAAATTTCTGCGTTACAACATGTTGGACAGACATATTCAAAAAGAGAATGGCATTCGGAAGTAAAGATAACGATTTTTCGGCAAATATGTCCTACTTTTGCAGCCGAAACAGCCGGGGCGGAGCAAGCCCGCCGGCCGACTGTAACAAACCTAAACAATCCATATTTTCAAGATGAAAAAACATTCTGCATCAAGACCCGCCCTCTGCCCGCAACGGTGGAGGAGGTGGAGCCGGAAAAAATTCGGCGCCTTTGCGAGCCTCCACCAGGAGGTCTCCATCGGGGTTCTCTCCTGCACGATGTCGCTCGTCTTGCTCTCTACACCGACCGAAACCTTTGCCCAGCAGTTCGACACCGACTCGGTAAAGGAACTCGACATCAGCGAAGTGGTGGTTACGGGGAATATACTCCCCCCCACCCGCACGGCGGTGTTGCCCATACCTGTTCTCGACAGAAGCGAGGCGGCGGTCGCCCCGCTGCAAAGCATCGAGGCCGCCTTGCGGCTCTGCCCCTCTGTCGACATGCGGGAAAGGGGGAGCAAAGGCGTACAGGCCGACATCTCGGTACGGGGAGGCTCGTTTGACCAAACCATCGTCATGCTCAACGGCATCGACTTTTCCGATGCCCGCACCGGGCACCAAAGCCACTCGTTGCCCATCGACCTCGACATTGTATCCGACATCACTATCGAAGACGGTACTGCCGGCATCGGCGCTTTTGCCGGTGCGGTCAATATCCGTACCCAACCGCTGCGGCCCACCTATGTGCGGGCCGAAATCTCGGGCGGGCAGTATGGCTATGCCTACGGCAACCTCTCGGGAGCGGTAACCCATGGACGGTTCACGCTTTTCGGCGCCGGCTCATACCGGGCCTCGGACGGATACACGCGCAACACCGACTTCCGTAACTACAACGCCTTCGTGCGGGCCGGCTACGACAGCCGTCGGGCCGGGTACTTCGACTTCCAATCGGGCTGGCAGACACGAGATTTCGGAGCCAACGGCTTCTACTCGCTCCAATATCCCGACCAATACGAGGCTACCCGCACATTCCTCTCCTCGCTCCGCTGGCAAAAAAGCCTCGGGCGCTTCTTCATCGAGTCGAGCATCAGCTACCGTAAAAACTTCGACCGGTTTGAGCTGATAAAGGGCGAGGCTTCCATCGTACCGTTCAACTACCACAACACCGACCGTCTGGGGCTGGGTCTGCGGGCCGACT
>CAJLYN010000144.1 GCA_905210875.1 uncultured Bacteroides sp.
GAAACAATCAGGTAGGAGCCAACATAGTGATATATACAGTTCCCGAAGCAGATCTTGAATCGTATGATCCGGCAAAAGACCAAAGTATCAAGGGCTCTTTGGATCAACCGGGTATTTCTGGCGGAATCAATTCTACGCGAGTAGAACTTTCGCCCTTGTATGCCGATGCAGATAATTCTGATAACACGACATGGCGCTTTGTTGATTCCGATATCACCATTACCAATAGCAGCTCGAAGAGCTATTCGTCGGTCGATCGTTTTGGCGACCCCACCGGAACGGGAGACACCTGTGAGATATCGTTCTTGAAAATGTCAAAAGATGTGCTTTTCAAAATCAACATTCCCGATGGACAAGTAGCCGTTCGCATTGAGTTCTGGGGGCTTTCCAACAGTAGCGCTGGGAATTGGGCCTATCTTTGCTATTTGGCCAATCCTGCATTGCCGACACCCATAGTATCGGTAGATGGAGGTCAAACCGTCGATGGTATTACCGGTCGGGACATCATGGACAACGAGGCAATAAAAGCGTTGGCCTATCCGTTTAGTCCGTCGCCCATACAGGCCGAGACGACACCGGTAGCGGTGATAGAAGATCCGCTGGGATGGTATTCAGAACTTTCGTTCTTGTATGATGGAAACAATCAGGTAGGAGCCAACATAGTGATATATACAGTTCCCGAAGCAGATCTCGAATCGTATGACCCGGCAAAAGACCAAAGCATCAAGAATTCTCTGGATCAACCGGAATCTTCGTCAGTTATTGAAATCGAGAATGAGCCTGCTATGCCTACAATTGATTATAATGCTCCCATGTACAATATCTTAGGACAACCGGTTTCCAAAGATTACAAAGGCGTTATTATTCAAAAAGGACATAAATTTATTCTTCAATAAGAAGTGCCATCTCCGGTAAAAGGGCTGTTGTATCAACAGCCCTTTTACCGGAGATAAATAGACAATGTCTGTCGATAACCTGAATTCATACCATAAAACACATATATGATGAAGATTGTAACTAAGATATTAACGGCGTTTTTGTTGAGCTTGATATGTGTCTCCGTTTCTGCTCAACAGCGAGTAACAGGTAGTGTTACAGATCGTCAGGGTGAGCCGTTACCTGGTGTCTCCATTTCACTGGACGGAAAAGGGGTAACTGTAACAGATGCTAATGGTCATTTCTCTTTAGAGAATGTTAAGCCTACCTCAACAGTTTCAGCCTATTTCCTGGGATTTAAAAGACAAACCGTAACTGTTGGAAGTCAGACCGACTTGAAGTTTATTTTAGTGGAAGATGCCGAGCAACTCGATGATATAGTTGTTATTGGATATGGTACGGTGAAAAAAAATGATCTTACAGGCTCCGTATCATCGGTAACACCTTCAGAAATCATACAAAGGGGTACTCCAGAAATATTGGGCGCCATACAAGGTTCTGTACCTGGAGTAAATATTACTCAAAATAGTAGTCGTGCAGGTGGCGGGTTTAATATAGATATTCGTGGCCGTTCATCTATTAACGGCAGTACCACACCTCTCTATATTGTAGATGGGGTGGAATGTTCCGATATAAGTTGGCTCAATCAGCACGATATTGAACGCATAGATATTCTTAAAGATGCATCGTCTACAGCTATTTATGGCTCTCGTGCAACGGCAGGTGTTGTTTTGGTCACTACGAAGAGTGGTGGAGGTTTGGCCAAAAAAGAGGCTAAACCCACGATATCATACGATGGCTATTATGGAGTTTCCACGCCGGCACGTATGCCCGATTTTCAGACGGCAGAAGAATTTTATACCTATCGTTTTAGAGAGTTCTTGTCGCCCGTAGGAGGTACGGGAAATACTTCGCAGCCCATCTATACCATGAACAGCAGCTTTGGACAGATGGCGCTGCAATATGAAGTCGGTAAAAACGAATATGCCATGAAAGATATGCTGGCTAGTGGTCGGACTTTTGATTGGCCCAATTTCATAACCAATAACGGTAGTCAGCAAAATCATTATATAAGTGTTAATGGAGCTTCCGAGAAGGTAAGCTACCACATGGGCATAGGATACAACAGAAACAAGGGTCTTTACGAAGGCGATGATGAGCGGAAGTTCAATTTCAAAGGGAGTCTTGATGCCGAGATATCCAAAATTGTCAGTGCCGGATTTACGGTGAACTTGGCTAAGATTGATAATGAATATGGCTCGGATACCGGTGTGCAAGAGGCGTTCCGCATGAATCCTTTTATTTTCCCCTATGACGATGAAACCGGTGAACTGTTGGCGCAACCGGGAGCTCATAAATATTTGGGAACAAGTGCAACCGGATATCAATTTACCAGTTCATATAATCCATTACTATATTGGGAGAATGAAGAAAAAGCAGGAGAAGAATGGATTTTGCTTGGTAATTTTTACATAAACCTCAAACCGATTGATGGTCTTAATTTTAAGACATCTTTTTCGCCGATTTACTCGGCATCGAGAGAAGGGTTCTATCGCGGGACACTTGTCGGTGACGCGGAAAATCAGGCGACCTTGTCCACAGCAAGTAGCTTTTCATATACGTGGGACAATACTTTGACATGGGATTATAGCATCAATGACAGACATGAGCTCAACTTTATGGGTTTGGCATCTTTCATGTCTGGAAAAACCGAAAATGAATACATCGAGTCTGCGGGTGTGCGTGACGGTACGTTGTGGTATGCACTCAATACCGGACTGATAAACCAAACGGGTTCGTCTAATGCATATACCGAAAATAGCATGGTGTCGTTTGCCTTGCGAGCAAATTATACACTTTTTTATTGTTATATGTTGACGGCTACTGTACGTTGGGATGCCTCTTCCAAGTTTGCAAAAAATTACCGTTGGGGTGCTTTCCCCTCAGTGGCTTTTGCTTGGCGTATATCCGATGAGTCTTGGATGGAACGTACTTCTTCCTGGTTGAGTAATCTTAAACTTCGTCTCTCATATGGTGTGACTGGTAACAATCGGGGCGCTGGCGATTATGCAACGCAAGTTACCATTGCTTCGACCGAATATTATCCGTTGGGAGGAACGTATATCTCGGGTACATCGCCGAGTGGTATCGTAAACAGCCGGCTCCAATGGGAAAAATCCCATGAAGTCAATGTCGGTTTGGACTTTGGTTTCCTCAATGGACGCATTCATGGTTCTATCGATTGGTATGACAAGCGTTCAAGAGATTTGCTCTATGATGTAGACCTTCCTTTGCTCACCGGCGGACAGTCGATGACTACCAACGTCGGTTCGGTAAAGAATACTGGAGTAGAGATTGGTTTGACCACGGTAAATGTTTCTACCAAAGATTGGCGTTGGGAAACGACATTCTCATTTACACATAATAAAAACGAGGTCCTCGAAATCAATGGCCTTGGAACCGACCTTGTGCCCACAGGTATGACCGGAGGTCTCTTTATCGGCTATCCGGTGGAAAATGTCTATACCTATGTCTGGGACGGAATCGTTACAGACCAAATGATGACCGTTCCGAATAATCAGGCTGCAAAATCCTTTGGATATGTTCCTGGAGAGCAGGTGCGTTCTTGTGACTATTATTACAAGGTGTACGGATGGCAAGAAGGTATGCCTATCATTAAAGATTTGAATGGTGATGGAGCCATAGATGGTACTAATGATAGAAAAATATACAAGTCATCACCCGATTTCGTAGGTAGCTTCACCAGTAATCTGTCTTATAAAAACTGGGACCTTTCACTCTCGATTTATGCCAAGATTGGTTATACGGTTAGCTCGGCATTCTATGGACAATATTATGATCTGACCGACCGTGGACGTATGCGTTTGAATGCCGATTGGTACGTACCGGCAGGAACATTGTTGAATTGTGATGGAATCAATGATAATGGTACATTGATTAATCCCGTTTATCAAGAAACAACTCATTATGGAGATTATCCCTTTACAACCAAGGCCTTGACATATCAAGAGGAATGGTTGGGAAATGCTAATACCATAGTCGATGCTTCTTATGTGAAAGTGAAGCACATTTCTCTGGGTTATACATTCCCCAAGGAGTGGACTAGTAAGTTCAAATGTCAGAATCTGAGACTTTATGCAACCGTGACAAATCCGTTTGTCTTTACCAGTTACAAAGGATTCGATCCCGAGTGGGCGGGTGGAGATTTGAAAAATGACGGTCCGAGCACGATAACGTATCAATTTGGCGCAAGTATAACGTTCTAAACCTCAAACCTCTTAAATTCTTAGAAGATGAAAAATATTATATATATTGCAGCATTTGTGGTAACCGGTGCATGGCTTTTTTGTAGCTGCGATGACTTTTTGGAAGCCGAGAATAAGAGTGCTGGTGGGGCATTGGCCGAGGAATATTATTCTACCGATGCCGGTTTGCAGACATTCTTGGCCTCAGCCTATGCAGGGCTTAAACCCATGGCGACCAATGTCGAGATTAATGAATGGGGTACCGACCTGTATGTCGCTGTCCGTTCCAAAGATCCTGGAATGTTCCATCGATACACCCTTTCGGCCGAGAATTCCACAGTAGAAGATCTCTATAAAAATGTTTACGCCATGATCAACGATGCCAATGGTGTACTCAAATACGGCGGTGACAATGGAACGTATGCTCCCGAAGCCAAATTCCTGCGTTGTTATGGTTACTATTTGTTAACGCAACATTTTGGAGGTGTTCCCTACGTGACTGAGTATGTCGATAATGATGAGCGTAATTATCCGAGAGAGGATCTGGGCGTTGTTTACAGAAATATCATTTCAGAACTAGAAAGTATCGCCGAATCGCCAAATCTTCCCGATAACGGCTTAGGTGCTAATTTGGGTCGGGCAAGCAAGCGGGCTGTAGCGGCTCTTTTGGCCAAAGTATATTTGGCTGCCGGATGGGATATTCAGACAACGCTTCTTGACGCAACGGCCGGAACATATACCGTCAATTCGACCGAGTATTTTGAGAAAGCGCTTATTTGGGCCGAGAAAGCCATTAACGGTCAGAGACTCACCTTATCATTCCATGATAAATGGTGGCCCTTCAATGAAAATAATGAGGAAGAAATATTCTCGGTACAGTATCAGCGTGAAGGTTATCCAGGCGACATATATACAGGTGGTCATAATTTGCAAGGCTCTTACGGGCATCTTTATGGAGATCCTGTCGAAAGCGGACTGAAAGCCTGTGCCTCTCAACTATGCCCATCGACTAAAGCTATTTATCTGTGGGACGAGGGTGATGAACGTTGGGAAGGTACTTTCATGCAAATCATGTATAACTCGGCTATCGGAGAAGATGGTCTCCCTGGTTGGGGTGACGAGGGATATATGGCTTATTATAACAATGCCGATACTAGTAACATGAAGATAGCATTTGGGTATTTCCCATATTATACCAGTCAATCCGCTTTGGAATCGTGGATAGCAAACAATACGCAAAGATTTTCCAACACCGATGCCGATAATTTGGCAACTAAGCAATCGAAATTTTATATTATCGCCGACCCGATGGTGATTATTACATTGGGTACAGATGGAAAGATTTCCAGCCGACAGACATTGGAATATCATAGTGCAGGAAGACTCTCCCAAGCAGGTGTGACGGTGAGAAAGTATGATGACCCCAATACCGAGCAAGATAAGAGTTGCACTTATAGCGACTATCGCGACATACTGCTTTTGCATTTAAGTGATATCTATTTGGTGGCAGCCGAAGCAGCTCTTATGGCCGGAGATGAAACGGCAGCTCTGTCTTATGTAAATGATGTGCGGAGTCGTGCCAAAGCGAAGACATTGTCATCATTTTCCGACTACGACCCTTATTATATAATACCCACGACATTTGGTGAGAATACGCCTCTTGATGTAATACTTGATGAGCGTGCGCGCGAACTTTTTGGAGAAAATGCCAGTCGATGGATTGACTTGCGGCGTACCAAACAGTTAG
>CAJLYN010000145.1 GCA_905210875.1 uncultured Bacteroides sp.
CGGCTCGGCATAGTCATCGATGAAAACTTCGTTTTCTCCTTGCCTCTGCTCTCGCCTTTCACTATCTTTGTAAAAGTTTGATGGCATAGCTAGGCTGCATAAAAGCGATACCCGCCGATTCAACCGATATGGAACAAAGCATACACGAAATACTGAAACGCTACTGGGGCTACGACTCGTTCCGCCCCATGCAGGAAGAGGTCATACAATCGGTTCTCGACGGTAAAGACACGCTGGCACTCATGCCTACCGGTGGCGGGAAATCGATTACCTATCAGGTGCCGGGACTATATCTCGACGGCATCTGTATCGTGGTAACGCCGCTTATCGCTCTGATGAAAGATCAGGTCGACACGTTGCGGGCTCTCGACGTGAAGGCGTCGTACATACACTCGGGCATGAGTCGCCGGGAAATGAACATTACACTCGACAACTGTATATTCGGCAAATACAAGTTTCTCTATGTCTCGCCCGAACGATTGTCGACCCGCCTTTTTCAGGAGAAACTCAAAGAGTTGCCCGTTTCGCTGCTGGTCGTCGACGAGGCACACTGTATCTCGCAATGGGGATATGATTTCAGGCCTGACTACCTGAAAATAGCCGAATTGCGGGAACAGATACCCCAGATTCCCGTATTGGCCGTTACGGCTACCGCTACGCCCGAGGTAGCCAAGGATATCCAGACCAAGTTGCATTTCAAGAGCGAAAACGTATTCCGGAAGAGTTTCCGCCGACCCAACCTGCGCTATATCGTGCGCCATAACGAAGACAAGATGCAGCAGCTGGTCTATATACTTTCGCGCATACCGGGCAGTGCCATAGTCTATGTACGCAGCCGCAGGCAGACCAAGGAGGTGGCCGAGATGCTCTACCGGGCCGGCATTTCGGCTCAATACTATCATGCCGGTATCGAACCCGAAGAGAAAGAGTTGCGCCAACAGGTGTGGAAAGAGGGCCGTTCGCGCGTGATGGTAGCCACCAATGCCTTCGGCATGGGTATCGACAAGCCCGATGTGCGCCTTGTGGTTCACCTGGACATTCCCAGCTCGCCCGAAGAGTATTACCAGGAGGCCGGACGGGCCGGACGCGACGGAGAGACAGCCTATGCCGTCTTGCTCTACTCACCGGCCGATAAAGCCAAGTTGCACAAGCGGGTGGCCGACATGTTTCCCGAGAAGGCATTTATAGCACGCATATACGAAGCCCTATGCAACTACCTGCAAATAGCCGAAGGAAGCGGGCAGAACACCGTCCGAGACTTTGACCTGACACTCTTCTGCCACACGTTCAAGTTTCCGATACTGCCCACCTATCATGCCTTGAAAATCGTAGAACAGTCGGGATATATTGAGTATGTTGAGGAGGCCGACTCCCAGTCGCGGGTCATGGTTACCGTGCAACGCGACGAGCTCTACCGGCTGAAAATCGACGACACCGATACCGACACCGTGCTGCAATGCCTGTTGCGCTCCTATACCGGACTGTTTGCCGACTACATATTCATCAAGGAGTCGCTGCTCGAACGGCGTACCGGCTTGCCGGCTCAGACCATATACGAGAGTCTTATCTATTTGGGGAAACTGCACATCATACATTACATTCCCCGCAAAAGAATGCCGTTTATCTATTTTACCCGTCCGCGTACCGATTTGAAATACTTTGTCATACCGCGCACAGCCTACGAGGAGCGGAAAGAGCGTTTCTCCTATCGCATCGAGCGCATTCTGCAATATGCCTTGTGCGACAATGTGTGTCGGGAACGGCTGCTGCTCGAATATTTCGGCGAGAAGAACGGCGACGACTGTGGCGGGTGCGACGTGTGCTTGGCTAAAAAAAACAGCAGCCTCTCTCCTTCCCTCTTTGACCAAATTGTCGGTGCGGTAAAAAGTCTGCTCCAAGCAGCACCGTTAAGACTAAACGATATTGTCGAGCGATTGCCCTATCCCGAGGAACGTATCATCGAGACAATCCGTTATCTCGTAGACGAAGGTTTTCTCCACGAAGAGAATCTTTCCTTTTACTGGGGAAGGAAATAGGCATATCCGATTCCTAAAAAATAATTACAGGCCGACCTTCTCCATCAGTGCGGGCACGAAAACAATGACACCTATCACAGCCGCTGTAATGGCACACAGCAAGACAGCCGCAGCGGCAATGTCTTTTATCTTTTTGACGCGTTCATCATACGTGGGACATACCAGATTGCAAACATACTCTATTGCCGTATTGAACGACTCAGCCGCCAACACCAGCCCAATAGCGAAGACGACAGCCACCCATTCCACAGCCGAGAGTCCAACCCAACAGCCCAGCAATACGGCAACGACGGCCAGAACAAGGTGTATGCGGGCGTTATGTTCATGAATGACAAGCTGTTTCAACCCCCTGAATGCATAGCCGAAACTGCGCATACGCTCTTTGAAAGAAAACGTATGCTTCTCCTTATTGTCGGAAGAGAAAGACGTAATATTCATAAAATCTGTTTTTATGGATAGTAAACCGTAGGTTTCTCCGCTTTCTGTGGCAAAAACGGACACGGTTCAATCGGGAATCTCAATTATCAGCCCATCATAGGCAAAAGACACCTTTGTAGGGAGCTTTGGCTCTTCAACGGCATACAAGCCCATTTGGTGGCTCATGTGGGTAAGATAGGCCCTCGTCGGCGCTATACGGGAAATAAAGGCCAAGGCACTCTCGAGATTCTGATGTGAAAGATGCGGTTTGTGGCGCAAAGCATTGACGACAAGAGTGTCGAGTGATGCCAGTTTGGAATATTCGGTTTCATCTATCGTCAACATATCGGTGATATAGGCAAATGCCCCCAAACGGTACCCAATGATGGGTAAATGAGAATGCCACACTCTTATGGGTATAACATCGATATCGAAAAGAGAAAACGTAGAGAGTTCATCAATAGCATGTAATGAGAGTTGGGCCACACCCGGCTGCGGGCGATCGGTAAAACAATAAGCAAACCGGTCATGAACCACGTTCAATACCCGTGGCTCGGCATATACGGGTATCGGTTTTTGCCAGGTAAAATTCCGAAGTTCGTCCAGCCCGGAAATGTGGTCGTAGTGTTCATGGGTGAGCAATACCGCATCGATGTGGTCGATACCGCTCCGCAGTATCTGTTGTCGAAAATCGGGGCCACAATCAATCAATATGTTTTTATCGCCGACGGTCAGGCACACCGACGAACGCAGTCGGTTGTCGCGAGGGTCGACCGAGCGGCACACCACACAAGAACACCCTATCATGGGCACTCCTGTCGACGTTCCCGTCCCCAAAAATTCTATCTGCATCTTACTCTATGTAATTTACTTCGGGCGACAACTCGATGTCGTATGTCGCCTTTATCGAACGGACTATCTCATCGGCCAATCCGGTGATGTCGCCGACCGTGGCTGTGCCCCGGTTGACAAGTACCAGCGACTGCTTCTCATAGACTCCTGCCCCACCATGGCTCTTTCCGCGCCAACCGGCACGGTCGATGAGCCAACCGGCCGGAAGTTTTACCCACTGCTCGTCGACCGGATAGTGCGGCATGTCGGGGAAACGCTTCTTCAATGCCTCGTAATGCGCTACCGGAACAACCGGATTCTTGAAGAAACTGCCGGCATTGCCTATTTTATCGGGGTCTGGCAATTTGGCTTGGCGAATCTCAATTACAGCCTGACGGACATCGGACAGTGTCGGACATGCACACCGAGTCACTACCTCTCGCAGATTGCCATAGTCGAGATGGAGTGTCGCCTTTTTCTGCAACCTGTACTGCACGGCCGTTACGACATACTGTCCGCGATACCGGTTTTTGAAAATACTGTCGCGGTAACCATAGGCACACTCCTCCTGCGTAAAGACCCGAGGCTGTGCCGTGCGCATGTCGATGGTCTCTACCTTTTCTATGACATCTTTCACCTCTACGCCATACGCTCCGATATTCTGTACGGCCGAGGCACCGACTTCTCCGGGAATGAGTGACAGATTTTCAACACCGCCCCAGTCGTGCTCGACACAATACGCCACAAAGTCGTCCCACACGACCCCGGCTCCCACACGCAACACAAGCGAATCGCTATCTTCCGAGACAGTCTCGACATACCGTATGGCCGAATGCAATACGACACCCGGGTAATCGTGCAAAAAAAGCAAATTACTGCCCCCGCCGATGTGGTAAAGGGGATATTGTCGCAACAATGGCGAATCTTTCAGAAAGGCACACAATTCGTCGACCGTGTCGTACTCGACATAGTAACGGGCCTTTACCGGCAAATGAAATGTATGTTTCTCCTGCAACGGACAGTGTTCCTCTATTCTCATATTCAAAAATTTTTATCGGTATCGCGACAGTTTTCCGTCTTCAAAATAAAGATAGGCTCCCGTACGGTAAAACCACTCCTCTTTCAATCCGCTGTACGTGGGTATCTCACGGGCATTCTGCGGACTGCCCAGCGACAAGCGGCACTCCTCCTTGGTCATACCGGCAGCTACACGGCCACAGGTAATCAGTTGCCAGTGTTCGTCGGGGATTTCATCGTAAGCCAACCGCGGATTGTCAAACGTAAAAAGCCGCTCGAATGTAGCCGCTTGCAAACGAGAAGTGCGGGTCAAGGAACCGAATATGCGGTATGTTGCCCCACTTGTATCGCGAAAAACAAAGGCAATGGGGTAAACGCTGTTCCCGGGTTGTATATCGATGATTTTCACCTCACAATACCGACGGTTAGACAACGTATTTCCCACCGAATCGACCCATGTGGCCGGTCGCGTGTACAGTGTTTTTCCCACCAGCAGCATACGGGCCCTGTATATATCGTCTTCGGCCACCAGCATGGGCAGCAGCGGAGTATAAGACGAGCCGGCTATCTCTTCTCGGCTCTTTCCTGTTCTGAAATAGTAGCTCTTCCCTTCACAGACGAAATGGAGATTGACCGTTCCCGTTCTCCACGGTGAAGCCTCGGCCATGCCTTCATAAACGAACACCTTTCCCCGGTAAGAACTGTCGGTCGCAGTAATGGTCTGGGGTTGCAGCAGCGGCGACAAGGCTTCGTCGAGATAAATAAAACGGCGGCCTTTGTTCCATTCCCGACATGGAGTTTCGGGAAAATAGGTTTCCATGAAAACCGCTTCTTTTGATTTCTCGGGAAGCGTATCCTTTTTTCTTCTGGCCGAGGCCGGAAGAGAGATGGAAAACACTATTCCTAAAAATAATATGCCGAATATAAAACGATGCATCGCAGAGTTTTTTTACCGGAACCGTTTTTGCAATTCGTCGTCGCTGACCACCGAAACGACCGTCTTGCCGTCGGGGGTATAGTGCGGAGCCGCCAAAGAGAAAAGGTCGCTGATCAACTTTTCCATTTCCAGCGGTGAGAGTATCTGCCCGTAGGGAATGGCTGCCGACTCGGCCAGGGCCAAAGAGATGGCCTCGTGTACATCGACACTGACATCTCCCCCCTTCTGGGTAGCCGTTTCGAGCATCTTGTCGACCAACGTCGGCACATCGAGACCGTCGATACCGGCCGGCACGGCATTGACGGCGAAAGAACCCCCACCCATGTCGGAAATATCGAAACCCAACGCCTCGAAATCGTCCTGTACCGATGCCAGTCCAGCCCCTTGGGCGGGTGACAGCTGTATCATCTCGGGAAAGATGAGCCGCTGAGAGACCCCTTTCTTGTCTTGCAGATACGACATATATTTGTCGAAAAGTATACGCACATGAGCCCTGTGCTGATCGATAATCATCAGGCCCGACTTGACCGATGTCAAGACATACCGACCCTTGATTTGGAGATGTTCCCAGCCCGTATCGATAGAGCGCGACGGCTCCTGCATAGGTATCGACAACGGTATGGCATCGGTCGACGCCTCCGTGGGCGGAATGTCGGCTACCGATATCTGC
>CAJLYN010000146.1 GCA_905210875.1 uncultured Bacteroides sp.
CGATGCCCGTCCCTGCCACTATGAGTGGGTGCTCGACCTGCGCCGGCAGTGTGTCGAGGCCGGCGTGGCATTTTCGTTCAAGCAGACGGGCGCAAACTTCTACAAGGCGGGGCGACACTACGCCGTGCCCCGGCCGTTGCAGCATGCGCAGGCCCGTAGGGCCGGCATCGATTTCTCACCCCGCGGAGCGGCCCCGATGCCGGGGCAACCCTCGCTTTTTGGGTGAAAATTCTTGTTTTTGTCGCAGAAAATGTCGATATTGGGTCGTTGTCTTAAAACGATGCGATTATGAAAAATACGTTTATTGCTCTCTTTCTTGTCTTGTTTTTCGGTATTGATGCAATGGGGCAGGAAATTTATCCTTACCGCAATAGTGAAGGAAAATTCGGGTATAAGGAGAAATCGGGAAAGATTGTCATCCCGGCCCAATATGACCGAGCCTTCAATTTCTCCGATGGGCTGGCCGTTGTGGTAATCGATGGTATGGCAGGATATATCGACTCGCAGGGGGCTCTCGTAATTGCTGCCGGATTTGACATGGCAGGCTCTTTTTCACAGGGGCTGGCCGGTGTGAAAATGGGTGGCAAGTGGGGATTTATCAATAAATCGGGAGAGTTGGTCATTCCCTGCCGCTACGACAAGGTGTGGGCTTTTTCCGGAGGACAGGCCAAGGTGAAGGTGGCCGGCAAATACGGTACCATCGATATGACGGGGCATTATGTCATTCCGGCCCGTTTTGAAGCCCTTTGGTTTTTCTCCGAAAATCTGGGTCGCATCAAGTTGAGTGGAAAGTATGGTTTCATTGATAAGAACGGTGAGATTGTCATTCCTTGCCAATACGATGAGGCATGGGCTTTTGTCGATGGCTTGGCCCGTGTGAAAATGAATGGTCGGTGGGGTTATATCGACACTACCGGAAAATGGTTCGATTCCAAAAAGAATGGAACCGATTGGGTCAATCAGCAAGACAATATGTATTGATTCGGTGAGAGGAGGGGAGGTTATGTGCTTTCTCTCCGATTTTACCGGTTGACCTTTTTCGTGGCATATTTCCCGATAAACTCGATGAGGCTGTGGTTGCTGGCTTCGTTTATCGCTGTGTCGTCGCCCGCCTGGCTCAGGTAGGGAGGCAGTTCGCCGCACACGTCGATGCCTAACACGTCGTCGTGAGCCATGATGATGTGCAGGAGCGATTCGAGTTGCGGCAGGGTCATCGAGCCCTGGTCCCAGTTGGTTGTGGCGAAACGGGGCGAGAGCACATCTTTGTCGACCGAGAGGTAGAGGGGTTCGTGAATATGCCTTTCAGAGAAAAACTGCCAGGCCTTTTTCGATGCGAGCGATTGTTCGCTGAAAAAAATCAGCCGACTGTCATAACCCTCCATTTCGCTTTTCAACGCTTCGTTGGCACCTACGAGGCACACCTTCTGCAAGAAGGGGTTGGTGTCGAGCATGGTGCGCACCCAGCAGCCGCACGAGAGCAGTTCGTCGAAGAGGGTAGGCTGCATGTCGGGGTGATGGTCGAAAAGCACGAGCGAGAAGGGCCGGCCGATTTTGTCGGTCCACAATTTGGTTACATAGTGATAGTCGCCCGAGTCGATGAGGTGCAGTCCCTCGGGTGGGAACGGTGCGAGCATCTCTTGCAATTGCTTGTACGACTCTGGGCTGCAATAGCAGTCGGTGCCTTGCAGGCGGGTACAGTCGATCCACGTGGCGGGATACTGGTGCAGGAAAGGCTGCGTTTCGTAGCTGTGGGTAAAGTTGAGTATGACAAGCGATTGTTTCATGGGGATAAAAAAAATACGCTCCCACTGTGGAGCGGGAGCGTATGTAAGAAATGTGGTTATTTAACTTCGATTTGTTTCGAGTGTTTTACCGGTTCTTCTTTCGGCAATTTGGGAAGATCAATCGTCAAGACACCATCTTTGACCGAAGCCGATATTTTTTCTCTGTCGACATTTTCGGGCAGAATCATTGTCTGCTGGAATTTGCTGTATGAAAATTCGCGACGCAGGTAATGACCGTTTTTCTTGTTTTCGTCTTTGTTTTCCGATTTCTTTTCCATCGTGATGACCAAGTTGTTGTCTTCGTCAAGATGAACGTTAAAATCGTCTTTTGTCATGCCGGGAGCTGCAACCTCTACGGCATAGCCGTTATCGTGTTCGACTACATTGATGGCCGGAGCGGTAGCATTGGCCTTTTCCATCCATTCGGTATCGAAGAAATCATTGAAAATGTCGGGCAACCAACCTTGGTTTTTTCTCATCATAGGTACCATAATATAATCTCCTATATTTAATGTTCAACAATCAGTTTTTGGATGATTCCGACTTTTTCAAATCGAAATCACCAAGGATTAGGCAAATTCCGTGCCAAAAGAAAATGGTCTGGATATTGGACAAAATGTCTTTATTATCAAGAATATAATGACAAAATTTCGCTGTTGTGCTGTCAAATTTTCACCTCTGTAATGCTGCGAGGGGCAGGGTGGAATATATGGGGTGATTGAGATGTCAAAAGGTATGGCGACGGGGATAGGAAAAGATGGAGAGACGCCAAGGCGATGCCGGCGGTGCAAGTGATGTTTTGTGAGGACGTTGCCGGCCGGGAAGCGACAGGGCGGCCCCTCTTGCGAGAGCCGCCCTGTCGATGAGGTGAAACGGCAGGAGCCGCCTTAGAACGAAAATTGTTCGAGTTTCATCTCGGCCAGTGCTTCCAGGCGAGGTACAAGCGTGGTGAAGTGGGGTGTTTTCATGTGGGCGTCGAGTGTCTTCTCGTCGCTCCACGTTTCGCAGATGATAAACACGTTTTTGCGGGTGGCGCTTTCGAAAATGTCGTAGGCGATGCACCCGGCATCGTGCAGCGATTTCTCCACCAGTTCGTGTGCCGTTTTCAATACTTCGCTCTGTTTGCTCTCTTCGCAACGGATAAATACATTCATTCTTATCATAGCATCGGAATTAAAAAGAGTCTGACAGGTAAAAAACAGAACGTCGGCGGGCCGGGAAAGGTTCGCCGACAGGGGTCAGGAAAAAGACTCCTGTTGCAGGGGACGGTCGCTTTCGAGGGTGATTTCGCCGGCCAGCGACTGGTTCATCAGCCGGCGTATCTCTTCGGGGCTGTGTCCGTGGCCGAGGAGGAACATCAGTTTGGTAACGGCTGCCTCGACGGTGCTGTCGTATCCGCTTGTTACGCCGGCTTCGAGGAGTTGGCGACCGTTTTCGTAGCGTTTCATGTCGACCGAGCCCGAGGGGCATTGGGTAATGTTGATGATGACCAGGCCGCGCTGTGTGGCATCGCGCACAGCCTTGACAAACCACTCCCGCTGCGGGGCGTTGCCCGTGCCGAAGGTTTTCATCACAACGGCTTTCAGCCCTTCCATTTTCAACACTTCGGTAACGATGCGTTCCTGTATGCCGGGGAAGAGGGTGAGCACGATGACGTTGGTGTCGTAGAGAAAGTGCGGTTTGAGGCTTTGCTCGGTGTGGGGCGGCAGTATGCGGCGGGTGTAGTAGTTGATGTGTACGCCTATGTCGGCGAGATTGGGGTAGTTGTGCGACTTGAAGGCGTTGAAGTTCTCGGCGTTGACCTTTGTGGTGCGGTTGCCCCTGAGCAGGCGGTCTTGAAACAAGATGCACACTTCGGGCACCATGGGAGTGCCGTCGGGACGTTTGGCCGTGGCTATTTCGATGGCCGTGATGAGATTTTCCTTGCCGTCGGTGCGCAGCACGCCGATGGGGAGCTGGCTGCCGGTGAAGATGACCGGCTTGGCAAGATTTTCGAGTGCGAAGCTCATGGCCGATGCCGTGTAGGACATGGTGTCGGAGCCGTGCAGTACCACAAAACCGTCGAACAGGTTGTAGTTGTCGTAGATGATGCGTGCCAGTTCGACCCACAGGTGGGGGTCCATGTCCGACGAGTCGATGGGCGGGTTGAACTGTACCGACGAGATGTGGCACTGCATCTGTTTCAGCTCGGGAATGTGCTGTACAAGATGGTCGAAGGTAAAGCTCTCCAACGCTCCCGTTTCGGGATTGCGTATCATTCCTATCGTGCCGCCTGTGTAAATAAGTAACACAGAGGGGCGTGAGGTATCGGTCGTCATGGGAGTAAAGAGGATTGTGTTGAATTTTGTTACAAAAATAGCTAAAATCCCTTATAGAAACAGTTCTTCACCTATAATTTTGTCATGTGTCGGGTCGAATGTCGGCCATGCCTTGTTTATCGCTCAATTACCAGGGAACAAAGATTTGGAGAAGAGGCGTTTATGAAAAACAGCTGTTGAGATTGCCACCCCGACGGGACGGCCGTCGTGAGCGGTCGGGCATTTTCCTCCCCTCGGAGCATCGGACCTAACCATCACGGGATATGGTTGGCGCGGGAGAGATGTCGGCAGAATATTTTCCACAGCCGTATGTTCCGATGTTGTCGGTAAAAAAGAGAAAAAAGAGACTCTTGTCGCCAGCAACTGAAAAAACGAAAGAAAAAAGGCCTTTATGCCGACGCTTTTTGCTACATTTGCGCAAAAACAACGATAATATGTCGACACTCCTTTCCCGACTGGTGCAGGTGCGGGCGGCTTCACGCCGGCTCAACCTGCTCGACGAAGCGGCGGTAAACGCCGTGCTGCGCGACGTTGCCGATGCGACCGACGCCCGGGCCGATTTTATTTTGGCCGAGAATGCCCGCGATTTGGCTCTGATGGAGAAGAGCAATCCCAAGTACGACCGCTTGCAGCTGACCCGTCAGCGCCTGGCCGACATCGCCTCGGACATGCGCCGGGTAGCCGACCTGCCCTCTCCGCTGGGGCGGGTGCTGGCCCAGTGGGAACGGCCCAACGGTATGGCCATCAGCAAGGTATCGGTACCGTTCGGGGTAATTGGCATTATCTACGAGGCGCGTCCCAACGTAACCTTCGATGTCTTCTCGCTCTGCTTCAAGGCCGGCAGTGCCTGCGTACTCAAAGGGGGGAGCGACGCCCACTATTCCAATACGGCGATAGTCGATGTTATCAACAGTGTGTTGATAAAGCATGGAATCGACACAGATACAGTGGTTTTGATGCCTAACGACCGCGAGGTTATCAACGAGTTGTTAACAGCCTCGGGCTATGTCGACCTCATCATTCCCCGGGGCAGCAAGGGGCTTATCGACTTTGTGCGGCAGAACGCCAAGGTCGCGGTGGAGATCGACTGAACGCCCCGACTTGGGCCGCCTTACGGGACTTTATATCACAGACGAACAAAGACGAACCTCTCTCGGGGGTTCGTCTTTGTTTTGTAAAGGGAAAACCACAGGGAAGGGGAGCGGTTCAGGAGAAGGCTTGCGCGGATGATGAAGGAAGAAAAACCCTCTTTGCTATAATGAGAGTGCGGTGTGGCAACTGTCCTCAAAAGCAAAGGGAGGTCATTCAGGAATGAACGACGTAAATCGTTTAACGCATACGAGAGGTATGCCCCGATCATGTGCACATGCTGGTAGAGATACCGCTTAAAGTAGTAGTCTCCAGTTTCATGGGGTATCTCAATGGGAAGAGCAGCCAGATGATCTACGAAAAATTTCCAGAACGAAAGTATAAATATGGAAACAGGGAATTCTGGTGCCGAGGGTATTACGTGGACACAGCAGGCAAGAATGCGAAAAAGATACAGGAATATGTTAAACATCGATTAGAAGAGGACAAAGCCGGAGGTCAACTGACAATGGGGGACCTCTAAACCCGTTTACGGGTAGCAGGTAACCGTCTTTCGTAACTGGCAGACTGCAAAAGCGCTTACAGGTGTTGCCGGTATCAGAGCCTTTCAGGCATTTACCTTAAAGCCGCCGGCTACCGCGGGGGAGGGGGATATTCACTTCTTCTCCTGTGTTGTTGTATCGCG
>CAJLYN010000147.1 GCA_905210875.1 uncultured Bacteroides sp.
CATCGACTATCCCGACTCGGTATATATACAGCGACTCAGCGCCCTCCCCGCCATTATCGAACTGCCCTACAACCGCGTGGTCAAAGGCTACATTACCCTCTACACCGAAAAGCGGAGAGAACTGGTCGAGAAACTGCTGGCCCTGAACCTTTACTACGAACCCATCTTTGAACAGGAAATCGACAAGCAAGGTCTACCCATCGAACTGAAATACCTTCCCGTCATCGAGTCGGCCCTACGCCCCAATGCCGTATCGCCTGCCGGCGCCACAGGACTTTGGCAATTCATGATAGGCACCGCCCGCATGATGGGCCTCGAAGTAAACAGTGTCGTCGACGAACGTCGCGACCCACACAAGTCGACCCAACAGGCACTCCGCTACCTGAAACAACTCTACGACAACTTCGGCGACTGGACCCTCGCCATTGCGGCCTACAACTGTGGACCGGGCAACGTAAACAAAGCCATACGCCGCTCGGGCGGTAAACGCGACTACTGGGACATCTACCCCTATCTGCCCCGCGAAACACGCGGATATGTTCCCGCTTTCATCGCCGCCAACTACATCATGAACTACTACAACTACCACAACATACAACCGGGCGAAATAGAACTGCCGGCACAAATCGATACCGTCATGGTATCGAAGCGGCTGCACTTCAAACAGATTTCCGACGTTATCGGCATCGAAGTGAACGAACTGCGACAACTCAACCCACAATACCGCCGCGACGTCATTCCGGCCACAGCCAAGCGACCCTACTCCCTGATTCTCCCCGAACAATCGGCCTATGCCTTTGTCGAAAACGAAGACTCCATCAGTCACCACCAGTCCGAACTGTACGCCCGACGCATAACGGCCGAGCTCTCCAGAGCCACCACCGTACAAGGCTACCACCGGGTACGCTCGGGCGAGAACCTCTCGGTCATCGCCCACCGCTACCGCACCAGCGTTGCCAATCTGAAACGATGGAACAATCTGAAAAGCAACAATATATATCCGGGCATGCGTCTGGTGGTAAACGGAGCCTACGCCAAGAAAAGCACCACATCGACCTCTTCGTCGAAAAGCAGCCGCAAAGCCGAGACCTGGGTACAAAACGGCGTCCGCTACTACAAAGTCAAAGAGGGCGACAGCCTGTGGGAAATCTCCCGACAATTCCCGGGAGTTACCGTTCAGGCATTGAAAAACGCCAACTCATTACAGTCAAACAACCTGAAACCGGGACAGATACTGAGAATTCCATAAAAGGGCTCCTTATAAAAAGCGATTTTAAACAAAAAGAATCGACCTTTCGTTATTTTTCGTATTTTTGTCATATCGAATAAAATCAATAAAAAACAAGAAACACCATGAAACGTACACTTCTTTATCTGTTTGGGGTCTGCCTCATGGCCGTCTTTATGGCGCTGTCGAACAAGCAGAAACCCGTCATATACATGATAGGCGACTCGACGATGGCCAATAAATCGTTGGCCGGAGGAAATCCCGAGCGCGGCTGGGGTCATGTATTGCCCGGATTCTTTTCGCCCGAAATAAAAATCGACAACCACGCCGTGAACGGCCGCAGTTCGCTCAGCTTCATGAGCCGGTGGAACGCCGTATATGACCAGTTGAAAAAAGGCGATTACGTCTTCATTCAATTCGGGCACAACGACCAGAAAAAGAAACCCGACCGTTACTCCGACCCCGACACGGCCTATAAAAACAACCTTCGCTTCTACATCAACCAGACCCGCGAAAAGGGTGCCATACCCGTACTCTTCACCTCCATTATCCGACGTAAATTTGGCGAAGACGGCAAGCTCATCGACACCCACGGGCGCTACATATCGGCCTGCAAAGAGGTAGCTGCCGAAATGAATGTCGTGTGCATCGATCTCAACAACAGCACCGAAACACTCGTCAACAAGTTGGGCGACGAAGACTCGAAAGAACTCTTCATGTGGGTAACCCCCGGAACCTGCCCGGCCATACCCGACGGGCGTAAAGACGACACCCACCTTCGGGTAAAAGGCGCCCGCATTGTAGCCGGCATGGCTGTCGACTCCATCGAGAAGAAAATTCCCGAACTGGCTCCCTACATCCGTCGTTACGACTTCGTCGTGGCCCAAGACGGTAGCGGCGACTTCTTCACCCTGCAACGAGCCATCGACGCCGTACCCACTTTCAGCAAAGAGCCTGTTACCATTTATGTACGAAACGGCGTCTACAAAGAGAAAATCACCGTACCCGGCAATCGCACCAACATACACATCATCGGCGAAGATGCCGACAAGGTAGTCTTTACCTATGACGATTACGCATCAAAGAAAAATGCTGTCGGCAACGAGACCGGCACCTCGGGCTCGGCTTCGTTCTATGTCTATGGCAACGGCTTCAAGGCCGAGAACGTAACCTTTGAAAACAGTGCCGGACCGGTAGGTCAGGCCGTCGCCCTCTTTGTGGCCGCCGACAAATGCGTCTTCAAGAACTGCAAAATCAAAGGCTTCCAGGATACCCTCTATACCTACGGTGAAGGCACTCGCCAATATTATGAAAACTGTTACATCGAAGGCACAACCGACTTCATCTTCGGCAAAGCAACCGCATGGTTCGAAGGCTGCACCATACACAGCAAGCAGAACTCCTACATCACGGCAGCTGCTACCCCCGAAAACGTTGCCTACGGCTATGTATTCCACGACTGCCGACTGACCGCCGACGAGGGTGTAGACCGCGTATACCTCGGCCGTCCGTGGCGTCCCTATGCCGCCGTACTCTTTACCGGCTGGGAAATGGGCAGCCACATCCGTCCCGAAGGATGGCACAACTGGGGCAAAGCCACCAACGAAGAGACTGCCCGATACGGTGAGTACAAAAACAAAGGCAAAGGTGCCGATACCGAAGGACGTGTAGCTTGGTCGCACCAACTCTCGCGCAAAGAGGCCTCAAAATACGACATCAAACACGTCTTGGGAGGAAACGACGGCTGGAATCCTCAGGAGAAAAAACGTCGCTAAACCTTCCTTTACAACCATTATTCCATGAAAAACCTCCCCACACAATTATGTAAAAGCGGGGCCGTGATTGCCACTGTTCTGCTTTTATTCCACACCACACTCAGGGCCGACAACGTTGTTGTCGACCCCGATTTGCCTTTGGCCGTCCGCTTTGCCCGCTCCGAGATGCTGCGGCACCCCGACTACAAAACCATCGACGGCAACAACGGCCTCAAATGGAACTACACCCACGGGTTGCTCTGCCAAGCCATCTTTGCCACCTACGACTACTACCACAGCGACACCCTCGACTGTAACGACCTCTACACCTACGCCAAAGGCTACTACGAAGCCTGCATCAACAGCCAAGGCACCATCTACAAATACAAAAAAGGAAACTATTCGCTCGACCATGTAAATCCGGGGAAAAATCTCTTCCGTCTCTACAACGAGACCGGTGACGAGCGCTATCTCACGGCCATGCGCACACTGCGCGACCAGTTGGCCGACCAACCACGCACCTCCGACGGAGGCTTCTGGCACAAGCAGAACTACCCCTACCAGATGTGGCTCGACGGCCTCTACATGGGAGCGCCCTACTATGCCCGTTACGCCCGCGACTTGGAAAGCGACCCCACGGCCTCGTACGACGACGTCATCAAACAGTTCAAACTCGTTGCTTCGCACACGCTCGACTCTCATAGCGGCCTCTACCGCCACGGCTGGGACGAAAAACGCGTTCAGATATGGGCCGACAAGACAACCGGCCAGTCGCAGCACGTCTGGGGACGCGCCCTCGGCTGGTACACCATGGCTCTGGTCGATGTGCTCGAAATACTTCCCGAAGAGACCCCCGACCGCGAGTCACTGCTCACCATTCTGCAAGGCATATTCGACAAGCTACCCGCCTATCAGGACGCAGAGACCGGAGCGTGGTACCAAGTGGTAGACTACCCCGACAGCACCGACAACTACCAGGAAATCTCCTGCACGGCCATGTTTGCCTACTCCATTGCCAAAGGTATCCGCCTCGGATACCTCGACGAAAGTCTCATGCCCATTGCCCGGAAAGCCTATGAAGGACTGCTGGCCAACTACCTCGACATCGAAAGCGACGGCAAGATAACCCTCCGCCAGATATGCTCCGTAGCCGGGTTGAGTAACGACCGCGACGGCTCCTACGACTATTACGTCAACCAGACCAAGACCATCTCAAACGACCCCAAAGGGGTAGGCCCCTTTATCCTCCTGTGTATCGAGATGGAGCGTGCCGCAAAGCTTCCGGCAGCCACACAAATCACGGCAGCCGCTAACCTGCCCGCCCATATAACGGCCGATGGAGACATTGCTACACTGCACTATACTCTCGACCGAGCGAGTGACGTAGAAATCACCCTCGCCACCACCGACGGACGCGTCTGCCGGCAAATCACCCGTAAAGGAATACCGGCCGGAGCCCAATGCGAAAAGCTCGACACCCGCCATCTGCCGGCGGCACTCTACCTCGTGAGGCTGCACTCCGGCTCCGAAACAAAAACTCTTAAATACCATAAAAAATAAGCGCTTATGAAAAAGTTCAGTAAAATCGTGCTGTTCACAGCCCTGGCCATCGGCTGCTGCGGCACGGTCGACGCCAAGAAGAAACAGAAGTTTGAAGTAGACCCCGACCTGCCCATGTCGATACGCATGACGCAATCGGAAATTATCCGCAATCCCGAAGGATGGATGCTCGATTTCAGCAAAGGATTGAAATGGAACTACTGCCACGGGCTCGAATGTCAATCGTTTCTCGACGTATATGACCACTACATCGGACAGAAAAAATATGCCAAAATCGTAGCCCCGTTCTATACCTACGTAAAAGACTATGCCGACACGATAATCAACGAAAAGGGCATCATCTACGGCTACAAGAAAACCAACTACAACATCGACCACGTAAACCCCGGCAAGATACTCTTCCGTCTCTATGAACGGGAAAAAGACCCCCGCTACAAAATTGCCATGGACACGCTGCGCTCACAGCTGGCCACCCAACCCCGCACCTCAGAGGGCGGATTCTGGCACAAACGCGTATATCCGTTCCAAATGTGGCTCGACGGCCTCTACATGGGAGAACCCTACTACGCCCAATATACCGCCACTTTCGATGCCGACAATGAGAAAGCCTACGCCGACATCGTCAACCAGTTCCTGCTGGTAGCCAAACGCACCTACGACAAGGAGACGGGGCTCTACCGCCATGCCTGGGACGAAATCAAGGCCCTGCCCTGGTCGGACAAGAGCGGACGCTCGGCTCACGTCTGGGGACGTGCCTTGGGCTGGTACATGATGGCCATCGTCGATGCCCTCGACTATCTGCCACAAGATCAGCCGGGACGCGACAAAATGATAAATATCCTGCAAGGTATCGTTAAGAATCTGGCCAAATACCAAGACCCGCAAACCGGTGCCTGGTGCCAGGTCATCGACCAGACAGGCCGTGAAGGCAACTACCTCGAAATGTCGTGCACCCCGATGTATGCCTATGCCATTGCCAAAGGCGTGCGCAAAGGTTATCTCGACCCCTCGACCCTCGAAATGGCCAAGAAAGCCTATCAGGGTATTCTCGACAACTTCATCAAGGTCGATGAGAAAGGCCTCGTATCGCTCACCAACGTATGCGGTGTGGCCGGCCTGGGTGGCAAACCCTACCGCGACGGCTCCTTTGAATACTACATCAACGAAATCGTCCGCGACAACGACCCCAAAGGCGTAGCCCCCTTCATCATGTTGTGCCTCGAAATGGGTAATTAACGACCCCTATCACACCGCCCGGGCGGTGCCGATTACCAAATAATAAAAACTATTTCGACAAAAATCGAAATAGTTTTTATTTTTTATCTATT
>CAJLYN010000148.1 GCA_905210875.1 uncultured Bacteroides sp.
GCCGCAGTACGACTCGTAGAGGTCGGCGCCCATACCGGCCACGTCGCCCACGTTGTCGCCTACATTGTCGGCAATGGTGGCGGGGTTTCTCGGGTCGTCTTCGGGTATGCCGGCTTCGACCTTACCCACGAGGTCGGCGCCTACGTCGGCGGCTTTGGTGTAGATGCCACCGCCCACGCGGGCAAAGAGTGCCTGGGTCGAGGCTCCCATGCCGAAGGTGAGCATCGTGGTGGTGATGATACATAGTTTAGAGGTGACGTTGGCAGGGTCGTCGGGTATGAAGTAGTCGAGCAGCAGGTACCAGAACGATATGTCGAGCAGCCCCAGGCCTACGACGACCAGCCCCATGACGGCTCCGCTGCGGAAGGCGATGCGCAGCCCCCGGTTGAGGGAGTGGCGTGCGGCGTTGGCCGTTCGGGCTGAGGCATAGGTGGCGGTTTTCATGCCGAGAAATCCGGCTAGCCCCGAGAAGAACCCGCCGGTGAGAAAGGCTATTGGTACCCAGTGGTTTTGCAGGTTGAAGCCATAGGCCATGATAGAGAAGAAGACAACCAGCGCAAGGAATACGAGGCCTACGACCTTGTATTGCTGTTTCAGGTACGACATTGCGCCGGTGCGCACAAACGAGGCGATTTCCCGCATGGTTTCGGTGCCTTCGCTCTCGCGCATCATTTGCCTGAAAAAATACCATGCCAGCAGCAGGGCCAGTATCGATGCCGCCGGCACTATCCAGAACAGGTGGGTTTCCATATCGTATTAGATTAAAGTTTGCAATAAAGATAGTCAAATTTCTAAATGAATCTATATTTTTAGCAATATATAAGGTTTAAATTTTTTATAGGCGACAGATGATTAAACAACGTGAAATACCTCCCGTGATATTGTTGATGGGAAACAGGAGTATTGACCCGACTATTTTGTTCCGCGGTATGATTGCTGGCCGACTGTTTGCTTCTTTCCTCTGGTAGAAGTTTTTCCCGGTAAAAGCAAGGGGAGGACCCCGACGGTTGTCGGGCCCTCCCCTTGCTGTCTGTCGGTGTGCGCCGGGAGCTTATTTATACTCTTTCCAACTCTTGATGGGAATATCTTCTTTCCCGATGGTGCAGAAGGCTTCGATGAAGGCTCCGGCCAGACGGGCGTTGGTGATGAGCGGAA
This sequence comes from uncultured Bacteroides sp., assembly GCA_905210875.1. Taxonomy (GTDB): domain Bacteria; phylum Bacteroidota; class Bacteroidia; order Bacteroidales; family UBA11471; genus Caccoplasma. Next base: position 1,156 of record CAJLYN010000148.1, read on the forward strand.
TGTTGTGGTCGACAGCCGCGCGGCGTATCTTGTAACCGTTGGTCATCTCGTGCTTGGTGTAGTTCTTGGGCACGTTGATGATGAGGTCGAAGTCGTGATGGGCAATCATGTCCATCACGTTGTTGTCGCGGTGCTCGTCGGGCCAGGATACCTCGATGGCGTTGTCGATACCGTTATCGACCAGGAATTTTCGAGTACCGGCTGTGGCGTAGATTTGGAATCCTTTTTCATAGAGCATGCGGCAGCCGTCGAGCAGGTCGACCTTGGAACGGGCCGAGCCCGACGATACCATGACGTTTTTCTTCGGTATCTCATAGCCTACGGCCAGCATGGCGGTGAGCAGCGCTTCGTTGAAGTCGTCGCCTATGCAGCCTACCTCGCCGGTTGATGCCATGTCGACTCCCAGTATGGGGTCGGCGTTTTGCAGGCGGGCGAAGGAGAATTGCGATACCTTCACACCGATGCAGTCGACGTCGAAGGCCGACTTGTCGGGCTGTGTGTAGGGGGCATTGAGCATGATGCGGGTGGCTGTCTCGATGAAGTTGCGTTTCAGCACCTTCGACACGAAGGGGAAACTGCGTGAGGCGCGCAGGTTACATTCGATAACCTTCACATCGTTGTTCTTGGCCAGGTATTGTATGTTGAAGGGCCCGCAGATGTTCAGCTCCTTGGCAATCTGCCGGCTGATTTTCTTGATGCGGCGGGCGGTCTCGAAATAGATTTTCTGTGCGGGGAACACGAGAGTGGCGTCGCCCGAGTGTACACCGGCAAATTCGATGTGTTCCGAGATGGCATATTCGACCACTTCGCCGTTCTGTGCCACGGCGTCGAACTCTATCTCTTTGGTGTCTTGCATGAATTTCGATACCACCACCGGATATTCTTTCGATACATGGGCCGCCAGGGCGAGGAACTCTTTCAGGCCTTCCATGTTGTGACACACGTTCATGGCAGCTCCCGACAGTACGTAGGAGGGACGCACCAACACGGGGAATCCTACTTTCTCGACGAAGGCCTTGATGTCGTCCATCGAGGTAAGCTCTTTCCAAGCCGGCTGGTCGATGCCGAGCTGGTCGAGCATGAGCGAGAACTTGTTGCGGTTTTCGGCGCGGTCTATCGACACGGGCGAGGTGCCGAGAATGGGCACCTGCTGGCGGTGCAGTTTCATGGCCAGGTTGTTGGGTATCTGGCCGCCTACCGAGACGATGACGCCGTTGGGCGATTCGAGGTCGATGACGTCGAGTACACGCTCGAACGAGAGCTCATCGAAGTAGAGGCGGTCGCACATGTCGTAGTCGGTCGACACGGTTTCGGGGTTGTAGTTGATCATAATCGACTTGTACCCCAGCTTGCGGGCCGTCTGTATGGCGTTGACCGAGCACCAGTCAAACTCTACCGAGCTGCCTATGCGGTAGGCTCCCGAGCCGAGTACCACCACCGAACGGTCGTTCTTGTAGTAGGGTATGTCATGGTCGCTGCCGTCGTAGGTGAGGTAGAGGTAGTTGGTGAGGTCGGGGTGTTCCGAGGCGACGGTGTTGATGCGTTTTACCGAGGGGAGTATGCCGTTTTTCTTCCGCAGGTTGCGCACGCGTATGCTTTCGGTTTCGAGGTTGCCCGAGGGGTTTTCGACGAAGCGGGCTATCTGGAAGTCGGAGAATCCCAGACGCTTGGCCTCTGCCAGTACGTCGGCGGGCAGGTCTTCGATGCGGTTGTAGCTTTCGAGGCGTACCTTGAAGGTATAGATGTTTTGCAGCTTTTCGAGGAACCACGGGGCTATCTTGGTGAGTTCGTAGAGACGGTCGATGGTGTATCCGCGCTCAAAGGCCTCGGCAATGGCAAAGATGCGCATGTCGGTGGGGTTGGCCAGCTCGTCGTCGAGGTTGTCGAAGTGCAGATCGCTGTTGCCTACAAATCCGTGCATCCCCTGGCCTATCATGCGCAGGCCTTTCTGTATGATTTCTTCGAAACTCTTGCCGATGGCCATGATTTCGCCCACCGATTTCATGCTCGAACCGATGTGGCGCGATACGCCTACAAACTTGGTGAGGTCCCAGCGGGGAATCTTGCAGATGAGGTAGTCGAGGCTCGGTGCCACATAGGCTGAGTTGCTGGTGCCCATCTCGCCTATCTGGTCAAGGGTGTAGCCGAGTGCGAGTTTGGCGGCGACGAAGGCGAGGGGATAGCCGGTGGCTTTCGAGGCGAGGGCCGACGAGCGGCTCAGACGGGCATTGACTTCGATGACGCGGTAGTCGTCGGTCTCGGAGTTGAAGGCATACTGTATGTTGCATTCGCCCACGATGTCGAGGTGGCGTATGATTTTGCGCGAGAGTTCTTGCAGCATGGTGAGCTCGTCGTTGTCGAGCGAGCAGGTGGGGGCCACTACGATACTTTCGCCGGTGTGTATACCCAGCGGGTCGACGTTTTCCATGCTGGCTACCGTGAAGCAGTGGTTGTTTTTGTCGCGGATTACTTCAAACTCTATCTCTTTCCACCCTTTGAGCGACTCCTCGACGAGAATCTGCGGTGAGTAGGAGAAGGCGTTCTCGGCCAGTGCTTTCAACTCTTCTTCGTTGTTGCAGAAGCCACTTCCCATACCGCCGAGGGCGTAGGCCGAGCGGATAATCAGCGGGAATCCGATGGTGCGGGCGGCCTTGAAGGCGTCGTCCATGTTTTCTACGGCGATGCTCTTCGGGGTCTTGATGTCGATTTCGTTCAGTTTCTTGACAAAGAGGTCGCGGTCTTCGGTATTCATGATGGCCTCGACCGATGTGCCCAGTACCTGCACGTTGTATTTTTTGAGTACACCCTTGTTATAGAGCTCGGTACCGCAGTTGAGAGCCGTCTGTCCGCCAAAGGCGAGCAGTATGCCGTCGGGTTTTTCTTTCTTGAAAATCTCCTCTACGAAGTAGGGGGTAATGGGCAGAAAATAGACTTGGTCGGCAATGCCTTCCGAGGTTTGTATCGTAGCGATGTTGGGGTTGATGAGAACGGTTTTTATGCCCTCCTCTTTCATCGCTTTCAGGGCTTGTGAACCTGAATAGTCGAACTCTCCGGCTTGTCCTATTTTCAAGGCTCCCGAGCCGAGTACAAGCACTTTTTTAATGGTCTGTTGCATAGATTGAGTATTAGGGTGTTGAATATCTCTGGGGGGAGAGGACAGGGCCTGCGGGGTCAGTTGATGCGAATGGGCTGACCGATGCGCAGGGTGCGTTTGGGACTGATTTTGTTCAGCCGGCAGAGGGCGTTGATCGAAGTCCTGTATTTGCGGGCTATCGAGGTGAGGGTGTCGCCCCTGCGTACGCGGTATACCGAGTAGGTTACTCCGTTGGCGTAGTAGGTTTCGGTGCCGGCCCGGTAGGGAGCCGAGCGGAACACGAAGATGTCGTTGTGTATCTTGTTGTCGTTGAAGTCGAATATCTCGTTCGGGTTGAGGTCAAGGCCGAGAAACCGTACCTCGAAGTGCAGGTGTGCACCTGTCGAGCGCCCGGTGTTGCCGCCGAGGGCAATGGGGTCGCCTACCTTCACGATGTCGCCCTCTCTCACGAGAAAGCGGGAGAGGTGTCCGTAGATGGTTTCCAGTCCGTTGGTATGGCGCATCACTACATAGTAGCCGTAACCGCGGCGTTCGTAGTTGGTAAATCGCACCTGTCCGGCAAATGCGGCGCGCACGGTGTCGCCTATGGCCAGCTTGATGTCTACGCCGCGGTGCATGCGGTAACGGCGGAACCCGTAGTCCGAGGTTTTTCGGCCGACAACGGGTATGCAGTAGTTGGCCACGTTGATGGCGAAGGTGTCGGGCAGCTGCACGCCGGCGCTGCGGTAGGGATTTATCCAGCGGTTCACCCACACGTCGCCGTAGAGTTCGCTGGCCGGTGCGATGCCGTATTCCTGTTCGAGCCGGCGGCTGTATGTTATCGAGTCGTCGATGCTCAGTATGGAGGGCAGGTCTTTGTTGATGAGATTGTTGCGTTTCTGTATGGCGATGTGTTTCTGTACGGAGCCGTCGATTTCCTGGGCGTTTGCCGAGAGGTGCGATGTTCCCAGGAGGAGCAGCGGGAGAAAGGCGACAATCCAAGATTTTTGCTTCATTTTTTTTATGGTAAATTGTTGTAAGGGTCGCAGGCCGGCCGTGTTTTTTTGTTTTGCTGTTTCCGATGAGGCAGGCTTTGAAACCCAAATTTTTCAAAGATAAGGATTTATATTGAAAATTCCCGGCATTATCTCCAAAAAAAAGGTGTGTGAACAGAATGCTGTGAAATATCCGGGGTCTATTTTCCTGACTGATAATAATATGAAACAAATCAACAGAGGCGGATTTTTGTCATTTGCATTTTTGTATTACTTTTGTTAGAAGTAAAAAACAGCGCAAGTTATGGAGAAGTGTGTCGTGATAGTAGCCGGCGGCAAGGGGCTGCGCATGGGAAAGGAGATTCCCAAGCAGTTTCTGCCCATCGGCGGGCGTCCGGTGCTGATGTGTACGCTCGAAGCGTTTCCTCGCTGCGATGCGGCGATAGGTCTCGTGCTGGTCTTGCCCGAGGCCCATCTCTCGCTCTGGCAGGAGTTGTGCCGGCAGTATTCGTTTACCCTTCCGCATCGGGTGGTGACGGGTGGGGCTACCCGCTTTCACTCGGTCTACAACGGGTTGCAGGCGGTGCCGGCCGAGGGCTCCCTTATTGC
>CAJLYN010000149.1 GCA_905210875.1 uncultured Bacteroides sp.
AAGCTGCTCCCGTTGAGGAGGCTGCTCCTGCTGCCGCAGAAGAAAAAGCAGAATAATAGTTGCGAAACATACACGAACGAAGAGGCGGTGCTCAATATTGAGCACCGCCTCTTCGTCTTTATAAGCGATATTTTACCCGTTATGTCGAGATGTCTTTGAGAAAAGATGGCTTGCCGGCACAAGGAATCCCTGTGGTTAATGGTCTGATACGGGGAATTATATTTCCGTTGCCGAAGCGAATCTTTTGTTTTTAAGCATTATCCTTTTGAAAAGTCTTTGCAGCAGCCGCCGTATTCCGAAAATTATCGGGAAAGGCGGTTGAACGAGGAGAGAGGTTATTCCTCGTTGTCGGGATTATTGTCGTTGGAGGGGTGGCGGACATATGTCCGTCGAGGCGCTGTTTCTCCCGCTACGCGAGAGGGGTGTTGGTTGATGAAATCTTTCCAACTTTTGTAGGCTTTCTCTCCCGTGGGGCGGTTGGTTTGATAGAAATGACATAAGGCGGCAGCCAAGCCGTCGGTGGCATCGAGTTGGGGTAACATATTCTCTTCGGGAATGTGCAAGATGCGACGCAGCATGTCGGCCACCTGTTCTTTGGCAGCGCTTCCGTTTCCGGTGATGGCCATTTTTATTTTCAATGGGGCATATTCGGTGATGGGAATGTCTCGGTACAAGGCCGCTGCCATGGCAATACCCTGGGCTCGGCCGAGTTTGAGCATGGATTGTACGTTTTTCCCAAAGAAAGGGGCTTCGATGGCCATTTCGTCGGGGTGATACTGCTCAATAAGACCCAATACCCGTTCAAATATGCGTTTCAATTTCAGATAGTGGTCGCCCATTTTTCCCAGTTGCAGTACCCCCATAGTGATGAGTTGGGGCGTATTGTGTCGTATGAGTAGTACCCCGTAACCCATAATGGTAGTTCCGGGGTCTATGCCTAAAATGATGCGTTCTTGTGGAGTGGGGTGGGTGATGGGTGGCATTTCAGTCTATGATTTCGAGCAAAGTGTTGAACCCCAAAACGCGATCTCCAAATTTTTCACGAATGGCGCTGTCGAGATCGGCGCCTGTTTCGGCATACCATGTCTCTAAAAGGTCCGGCGTGTATACATGGAATTGAAGAGAAAAATTCTCGCCCTCAGTCTCTTCTCCGGTGACGACACGGCATAATTGCGGTTCACTCAATATGTCGCGCCGTGTGGCTGTGGGAATGTAAACCTCGCGCAACCAGCCGATAAATTCCTCTTTTACACTGTTATCGATGTGATAGGTGGTGTTGAATATGTACATATGTAAATCGAATGGGGTAGTAAAAAATACACACAAAGATAAAAAAAGTTTTGCAGGTTGTTGCTTGGATGAAAAAATCTTCCTATCTTTGCATCGCAAAAAGAAAAAAGCCGGGGTATTAGCTCATCTGGCTAGAGCGCAACACTGGCAGTGTTGAGGTGAGCGGTTCGAGTCCGCTATACTCCACGGAAAGAGAGAGGTTTTGTAATACCTCTCTCTTTTTTTATGATGGGGCAGTGAGGTCGTTTTTACTTATTCGATTGAAGTTTTTTGTGCCGAGTATTTTCCACAATTCTTTTGAAGATTTTTATGAATATTTATTTGTAAAATATACATAATCGACTTATCTTTGCGGTGTCAAATTTGAAGAAGAGATGAACCGGATTTTTGTTACATACGGCAACGATAGTAGGTTGGGCGATAAAGCCTTTCGCTGCGGCAGTTTTGTCGTGTGCGTACATTGGTTCAGTGGTTTTATTTAATTGCCTTTTCCTCCCTTAGAATCGTGTAGTGCCCCTCTTTCTGCTTGAAGATGGGTGTAGTGTTGTGCTTCTATTGTAAGCCATTGCTTTGTTTTATCGTTAAAGAGGAAAAAATTTTATGTTTACCGTAGTCTCGATAATGTTGGTCGGTGTCGTTGCCGGCTATCTGTTTAAGCGTGTTGATTTTTTGCAGAGAATAGAACAGAGTATTTCCTTGACCATATTTGTACTTCTTTTTGTTCTGGGAATCTCTGTGGGATCCAACCCGTTGATTGTAGATAATCTTTGGAATTTCGGTTGGCAGGCTGCACTATTTGCGTTATGTGCCATTGCCGGAAGTGTGTTGGCTTCGTTTATGGTATTTCGTCTGTTTTTCAAGAAAGGAGGCCGTCATGAAAAGTAGTTTGGCCGTTGTGGCATTTTTCGGTATCGGGTGTCTGGTAGGTGCATTTGCCCATTTCTCGACCGATATGCACTCTGTTTCGATGTATGTATTGTATGCTCTTCTTTTTCAGGTCGGCATCAGCATAGGAAGCAACAAGAAACTGAAAGAGTTGCTTAAAAGCTTGCAGTTCAAAATGTTGCTTGTACCGGTAGCAACCATTTCCGGTACATTGCTTTTTTCCTGTCTGGCGGGCTTCCTGCTAAGTCGTTGGAGTTTATCCGAGTGTCTTGCCGTAGGCAGTGGGTTTGGATATTATTCGCTGTCGTCGATATTGATTACCCAGTTTAAGGAACCTTCGCTCGGATTGCAACTTGCTTCGGAATTGGGGACAATAGCTTTGCTGTCGAATATATTCAGGGAGATGATTGCATTGTTGGGCATACCGTTTTTTCGGAAACATTTTGGGCAATTGGCACCCATCTCTGTGGCAGGTGTGAGTTCGCTCGACGTGCTGCTGCCCTCCATAGTCCGTTATTCGGGTAAGGAGATGATACCTATTGCCATATTTCATGGTATTATTATAGAAGTGAGTGTGCCCTTGTTTGTTTCATTTTTCTGCCAATTATAATCTTTAAGCCAGTTTTAGTAATTCATGAAGGCTTGTATCTTGACAGAAATGATTTTATATAGTTCTTTTTGAAAAAATCTTTGCTACCGGTTTGTCGGGAAAATTATTTAAACGACATTTGTGGGAGAAAGCATAAGCTGATATGCAACTGTTGTCAGGAGTAGACTTGTCCCTCCTGACGCTGTTGTGTGTATTTGAGCGAAAGTTAATAAAGAAAAGAACTATGAAGATTGTGATTTTAGACGGATATTCAGTTAATCCCGGAGATATGTCTTGGGACGCCTTGTCGGTATTTGGTGAACTAACGGTTTACCCGCGCACCGCGCATGACGAGGTGGTGGCCCGGTGTAGCGATGCCGAAATAGTGCTTACCAATAAAGTCCCGTTTGACAAGGATACGATGAGACAATTACCGTCGTTGCGTTACATAGGGGTCTTGGCGACCGGTTATAACATAATCGATACTACCGAGGCAACCGCAAGAGGCATTGTTGTCACTCATATTCCCGCCTACAGTACCGATTCGGTGGCTCAAATGGTGTTTGCTCATCTGCTGAACATCACCAATCGGGTAGGGTATTATGCCGAAGAAAACCGGAATGGACGATGGTCGCGCAGTGCCGATTTTTGTTACTGGGATACACCACTCGTTGAGTTATGCGGTAAGCGCATGGGTATTGTCGGTCTGGGTCATACGGGTACGGCTACGGCCCATATAGCTCAGGCATTCGGCTTATCGGTATGTGCTTATACGTCGAAGACGGTCGATCAGTTGCCTCCGTATATTCATAAGGCGTCGCTCGACGAACTCTTTTCCGAGTGCGACATTGTCAGCCTGCATTGCCCCCTTAACGAGAATACCCGCCACTTGGTCGATGCCGATCGGTTGACGATGATGAAGCCGTCGGCCATACTTATCAATACCGGACGGGGACCTCTCATCGACGAGCAGGCAGTTGCCGAGGCTCTCAACGAAGGTCGTTTGGCAGCCTTTGGTGCCGATGTGCTGGATGTTGAGCCGGCACGGTCCGACAATCCGTTGCTCACAGCCCGTAACAGTTTTATTACACCGCATATAGCTTGGGCTACAGTTGAGGCTCGGAAACGTCTGCTCGACATCTGTGTCGAAAATGTTGCTGCTTTTGTGTCCGGGGCTCCGATTCACGTTGTGGCGTAAATACAGAATATTTTTCCCAAGATGCTGTCACGGTACTCGCTTTTCTATTTTTTCCCAAATATGAAAAATAAAAATGGGAAAAATGAACTTGGTGGCACCGAGCGGGTTATTTAATAAAAAAGCGGTATGGTGAAACTATTTTGGACCTGTCTTTGTCTGTGGACAGTGCTATTTCCTTTGATGGCAGCAGAGACATATACCGTGCGGGGGCGGCTCATCGGCAAGTTGTCGCGTGAGCCGATACCATATGCCGGTATCTCGGTATGGGGAAATCCGAAGACAGCGACCTCGACCGATTCGCTGGGCGTATTTGTTATCAAGCAGGTACCGCCGGGGGTATGCCGCCTGTCGGTCTCGTGTATAGGATATAAAAATCTGTTGACCGAGGAGTATATTGTATCGGCTAAATTGCCCTTTATCGAACTCGAACTGGAAGAAGACGAGACGCAACTCTCCGGCGTTACCGTGCAGGCTGTCGCCTTTCGTCGCTTGAAAGCCAATCCGGTGAGCTTGCAGGTTATCGGGCTGGGTGAGATAGAAAAGAGTCCCGGTGGTAACCGCGACATTTCCCGCATTGTCCGTTCCTATCCCGGTGTCTCATTTTCGCCCATCGGTTATCGCAACGACCTTATCGTGCGGGGCGGTTCGCCCTCGGAAAACCGTTTCTATATGGACGGTATAGAGATTCCCAATATCAACCACTTTGCCACGCAGGGTGCATCGGGCGGACCGGTGAGCATACTCAATGCCGACTTGATACGCGAGGTGCAGTTTTATACCGGAACCTTCCCCGTCGAGAAGGCCGGCGCACTCAGTTCGGTGATGGATATCAAGTTGCGCGACGGCGATGCAGAGGGAAACAGCTTCAAGGCGACCTTGGGTGCTTCGGAGGTCTCGTTCAGCGGCTCGGGCCATTTTACCGACAAGACGACTTATCTCTTTTCGGTGCGGCAATCCTATCTGCAACTGCTGTTCAAGTTGCTGAATCTCCCTTTTCTGCCTAACTATGTCGACGGTCAGTTTAAGGTGAAGATGAAACTTTCGCCCAACGACGAGCTGGTGCTGCTCGGCCTCGCCGGCATCGACAACATGAAGCTGAACATGGATATTACCGGAGAATCGGCCGAGTATTATTTGAGTTATCTGCCGCGTATTACCCAGCAGACCTTTACCGTGGGGGCGTCGTATCGCCGCTATATGGGGCAGAATGTTTTGTCGGTTACGGCCGGTTATAATTATCTGGGCAACCAGAACCTGAAATACCGTGACAACGACGAGTCCCGGCCCGAGAATCTGACAACAGACCTTAAATCTCGTGAACAGAAAGCCTCTTTGCGGGTCGAGAACCGCACCTATCTGGGCCGTTGGACCCTCACCGAGGGTGCCGACGTGTATCAGGCCCGCTATATAAATGACACATTCCAGCGACTGTACGGTGGCGCACAGGATACTGCGCGTTACGATACCCGTCTGGGTATTGTAGGGTGGAGCCTCTACGCATCGGCATTGTACAAGTCGTCCAACGAGAAGTTTTCGGCTACCGTGGGGGCCCGCATCGACGGTTGCGACTATTCCCGGGTTATGGCACGCTTCTGGAAGAATGTCTCTCCCAACGTGTCGCTCTCTTATCGCTTTCACCCCGACTGGGCGGTGAGTGCAGCGGCCGGCATATACCATCAGTTGCCTCCCTATACAGCCCTTGGTTTCAAGGATAACAACGGGGCGTTTGTCAACCGCTCGTTGAAATATATGCGTGTGTATAATACCAATGTGGGAATGGAATGGAGCCGGAGCGAATCTTTGGTAATGGCTCTGGAAGGTTTTTATAAATACTA
>CAJLYN010000150.1 GCA_905210875.1 uncultured Bacteroides sp.
CGATAATGTCGGACAAAGAATTATTTTTACGCCGTGAAATAAAGTTATGGGTAAAACACGGTTCTCTCTCTTTATCCCTCTTCTTTTGGTGGCCGCATTCATACAGGTGATTTTCGGTAACCCCGACCTCTCTGTTTTTGCTTTTCCGGTAAATGCGGCTATTGTTCTGTTGTTGTTTGGCGGGCTCTATGTGTTCAACAGAGAGTACGCTGCGAACCGTTTTTTAGTGGCCCTTGCGTCGGGTCGCACCGCTGTGTCGGCTATTGTACTGACCGGTATGGCGGGGCTGGTGATGCTCTTTTTCCCCTCTCTCGCATTTCAGAAGTCCTGGATTTTCGACGCCGTGCTGTTGCTCCTCGTCTCCAATCTTTTCCTGGCCCTGCTGCGGTACAGGGGACGGCACAGGTGGCGCTTTTACCTCAACCATGCCGGTTTGCTCATACTGGTAGTGGGGCTGGCTTTCGGGGCGGCCGACATGCGTGTGATGCGGGCATCCGTGAAGGTGGGCGAGAGCATCGACAAGGCCTATACCCGCGAAGGGGTTGCCCGTCCGCTCGGATATACATTGACACTGAAACATTTCGAAATAGAATATTACGATGCCGCCCGGCAGATACCGGCCGATTTCCGGGCCGAGGTTGTTGCCGACGGTGAGAGTCGCACCATCAGGGTGAATGCCCCTTGGCATAAATCCTGGAAAGAAGATATTTATCTGGCTGCCTATGACACGGCTGCGGGTGGCGGGAGCGAGTATGGTGTGCTGGAATTTGTCGTGCAGCCGTGGAAAAACGTCGCCCTTGCCGGTCTGCTGCTGTTTGTGGCAGGTTCGCTGCTGATGGTGTGGGGCGGTAAAAAGAAAAACTTGTCATGAACTGGGAACATTTTCCATACATCGCCGCCCTCTCGGTGCTCTTGTCGCTTGCGGGAGCCGTATGTGCCCTGCGCAACCCCCGGCGGTCGCCGACGGCCCTGCTCCTGTCGCTGGCCGGTGTGGGAGTGCTGGCCTTTTTCATCGGCGGGTTCTGGCTCTCGCTCGGACGGCCTCCCATGCGCCCCATGGGCGAGACACGCCTCTGGTATTCGCTCTTTGTAATGATGGCGGGGCTCTTCGTCTACCGGCGGTGGAATTACCGGTGGCTGTTGTTGTTCACCACCGTACTGTCGGGCGTGTTCTGCATCATCAACGTGGTGAAGCCCGAGATACACGATGCCACGCTCGCACCAGCATTGCAGAGTGTCTACTTCATACCGCATGTGGCCGTCTACATGTTTGCCTACGGTCTGCTGGCCTGTGCCTTTCTGCTGGCTGTGGCCGGTCTTGTGCAGGGCAGGTATGGCTATTTGGAGTCGATAGACAATCTGGTGTACATTGCCACCGGGCTGCTCTTTCTCGGCATGCTCTCGGGCGCCTTGTGGGCCAAGGAGGCCTGGGGCGATTTCTGGGGCTGGGATCCCAAGGAGACGTGGGCTGCCTGCCGTAACGGCAGCCGGGTATCTGGCCTACATACACCTGCGCCTCACCCGGGTATCGGAGAGCCGCTGGCTCTATGTCGTGGTGGTGGTGAGCTTTCTCCTGCTGCAAATGTGCTGGTATGGGTATAAATACTTACCTTCGTCGGGCGAAAGCCTGCATCTCTATAATATGTAAGAGACTAAATTTCAGTATAAACCAAAAACCTAAACGTACAGAAAAATGAAAACAAGTTCGAAAACCATTCTTGTTGCGATAGGAATCGTCGCAATAGGAGCGATTGTTTACCGGGCTGTCAACACGGCACCTCCCGAGTCGATGCCGGCCGATGAACGAATCGTGAAAATCTTTGAAGATGGCGGTTGTGCCGAGTGCCACACGGCCGACCCCGCGCTTCCCTTCTTCTCCAACTGGCCCATTGCCCGTAAAGTCATTACCGAAGATATTCTCAACGGATACAAAGCCTTCGATATCATACCCATGATGGAGGCCATCAAAAACGGCGAAGCCATAAACGAAGTAGACCTGGCCAAGGTGGAGAAGGCCGTAATGGACGGTACGATGCCGCTGGCCAAATATGCCGTGATACACTGGGGCTCGTCGCTCACCCGTCCGAAGACAGACATGGTGCTGGCCTGGATAAGCGACCACCGCGCAAAGTTCTATCCCAATACGCTGGCCGCTGCCGAGTTTGCCAACGAGACCATCAGACCGGTACCCGACTCGGTGGAGTATGACCCCGCCAAGGCTGCTCTCGGTGAACTTCTCTACCACGACACCCGCCTCTCGGCCGACGGTACCGTTTCCTGTGCCACCTGCCACGGTATCAATACCGGCGGTGTCGACAACCTGAAATATTCCGAAGGCATCGGCGGACAGCTCGGTGGCGTGAATGCCCCCACGGTGTTCAATGCCGTGTTCAACTTCGTACAGTTCTGGGACGGACGGGCCGCCACGCTGGCCGACCAGGCTGCCGGACCTCCCTTGAATCCCGTAGAGATGGGTTGCGCCTCGTTCGATGAAATCGTAGCCCGTCTGGCCGAAGACAAGGCTTTCGTAAAGGCCTTCAATGCCGTCTATCCCGAAGTGTGAAGCCAGGCCACCATTACCGATGCCATTGCCCAGTATGAGCGCACGCTCGTTACCCCCAACTCGCCTTTCGACCGTTATCTCAAAGGCGACAAGGAGGCTCTCACTGCCGAGCAAGTCAAAGGCTTTGAACTCTTCAAGGAGTACAACTGCGCCACCTGCCACGCCGGTGTGAACATGGGCGGATTGAGCTATGAACTGATGGGTCAGCGGGCCGACTACTTCAAAGACCGCGAGCTTCAAGAGCGCTCGGGCCTGACCGATGGCGACAACGGTCGTTGGGCTCAGACCGGTATCGAACGCGACCGTTTCCGCTTCCGCACCCCCGGCTTGCGCAACGTGGCTCTCACCTATCCCTATTACCACGACGGTAGTGTGAAATCCCTCGAAGAGGCTGTGGGCATGATGGCCAAATATCAGGTAGGTAAGGAATTGTCGGCCGAAAACATTGCCACAATTACCGCTTTCCTGCACACCCTTACAGGTGAGTACAAGGGACAAACCCTCGTTAATGACAACATGAAATAAGACTTTCTTCGCCACGTTCTTTGTTGAGCGGCGAGCCATACAGACATTTCGAGACGTGTGCGTCTCGAAATGTCTTTTTTTTACCCCTTTTTTGCGGAGTATTTTTTGGCAAAATCAAATTGCAGGAGATAATGTAGTGATTATCTACACCTATAAATGATTTCTTAAAAATTTGTTGCAAAAAAATCATTATTATAAAATAATCCCGTATATTTGTTGCGTAATCCAAAACAAAATACCGCTTTCGAGCCTTATCACACACATATTATCCTTACTCAATCGTTGACATCTCCGGGTGTTGCCAATGCCTGCACGACTGCTTTCAGCCGCGCGGTTTTCTTTTTTATGCGCATTTAGTCGCTCTGTTTTTTCATACAGTGTAGGGTGAGACAAGAAAATAACGTATTCAAAAAATCAAATCAGTTTTTCGTAAAAAAATATTATGGGATTAATGCTCTTATACCTATTCGTGGCATTAGGTGTATCATTTACTTGTTCGGTACTCGAAGCCGTGCTGCTCTCGACGCCGATGTCGTTTATCACGATGAAGGAGCAGGAGGGAGGCGGAGCGTCGGCCCGACTGCTGAAAAAATACAAACAGAACATCGACAAGCCTATCTCGGCCATACTTTCGCTCAACACCATTGCCCACACCATCGGTGCGGCCGGTGTGGGAGCCGAGGCGGTGAAGATTTTCGGTGAGGCCTATTTCGGTATCATCTCGGCCATACTCACCATACTCATTCTCGTGCTTTCCGAGATTATACCCAAGACCATCGGCGCCTCGTACTGGCGCAGACTGGCCCTCTTCTCGGCACAGGTGATACGGGTGTTTGTCTACATCTGCTATCCGCTCGTGCTGCTTTCGGAGTTGATAACCCGCGTATTCTCTCCCAAGGAGAAAGAGGTGTCGGTAAGCCGTGAAGAGGTATCGGCCATGCTCACGGTGGGCGAAGAAGAGGGAGTCTTCGAGTCGAAAGAAAACAAGGTGATACAGAACCTTATCCGACTCAACAACGTAAAGGTAAAAGAGGTGATGACCCCTCGCGTGGTGACGGCCGTGGCCTCGGAAGAGATGACCCTGCGCGACTTCTACAACGAGAAGTCCTACCGTTTCTATTCGCGCATACCCGTCTACGGCGACAGTAAAGACTACATCACCGGCTATGTGCTGCGGCGTACGGTGCTCGAAAACCTCACCGAAGACAAGTTCGACATGAAGCTCAAAGACATACGCCGGCCCATACCCTATTTCTCCGAAAACAAGTCGGTATCGACCGTGTGGGAAAAACTTCTCGAACACAAGGAGCAGATAGCCCTCATTGTCGACGAGTACGGCTGCTTCCGCGGCATCATCACCATGGAAGATGTGGTAGAGACCATCTTCGGCCTCGAAATCATCGACGAGACCGATACCGTCGTCGATATGCAGCAGCTGGCCCGCGACCGATGGAACGCCCGCCTGCAACGCTACAAGGAGATGTAGTGTCGTCGTCGGTGTGACAAACAGGAGAGAGGCTCTGCCACGGCGGCAGAGCCTCTCTTTCATTTTATTTTATTAGTCGGAAATCTCGATAGCGGGATTGCGGCGCGACAGTTCCCTTACGAAAGCGTCGAGCTCTTTGGGCGAGACGAAGAGCGGCCGTTTCGCCCCTCTCAGCCTCAGCACGACACCGCGGCGGGAGAGGGCATAGGCCGCCGCAAACGGGCAGCGCCGCACGGTGACGGACACGCCGGTGATAGCCGTTACCGGCACACGGCGGGTGGCCAGATAGCCCGAACGCACGACAAGCGTGCCGTCGTCGAGAAAACGGTATTCGGTGCCGGTGATGCGGGCAATGAGAAACACCGCTCCCAGCATGCACACCACCCATGCCACCACATACCCCACCCACAGGCAGTAGAGCATGGCAGTCGTCGCCACCGCCAGCAGCG
Source organism: uncultured Bacteroides sp. (assembly GCA_905210875.1). Classification (GTDB taxonomy): domain Bacteria; phylum Bacteroidota; class Bacteroidia; order Bacteroidales; family UBA11471; genus Caccoplasma. Next base: position 5,024 of record CAJLYN010000150.1, read on the forward strand.
AATAAAACGCCGTACCGTCGATTTCCGATTTAAATGTGCGCATGGGCAGAATACTTTTGTTAAACTAATTCAATTTCTCAGATAACGCGGTTTCCTTGAAAATGTTGTTTTACTCCCGGTATAACATACCGGCATTGCGGGTTATGTTGGCTACCACGTCGCGCAGCCACGAAGGTGACTCCACCTCTATCTCATCGCCGTAGGAGAGTATTTCCTTGACAAAGTCGAAAGAGGGTCGCAGTTGGTATTCAAAAATCTTGAAATCCATCTCTTTGTCGGTCTCTATCTCTTTCTGGCTGTGATGCAGGGGCAACGAACGTATATATTTGTATTGGTTGCCATAAACGATGAGGCGTACCGTCTCTATCTTTTTGTCCGTATCCACGATGATGCCGAAACAGGAAGAGAAAAATTCCTGGGCATCGAAGTCGTCCGGCAAAGAAAAAGTCTGTTCGGTTATATGGATAGAAGAAATGCGATCCAGCGAAAAAACCAATAAATCGTTTTGCCGGCAGCTGCGTGCCAATACATACCAGCGTTGACGGAATATTTTTAGGCAGTATGGTTCTATGTCGAACGTTTTGGTCGATTTTTTCCAGAAACTTTGATACGAAATGGTTACCACTCTATTGCAGCGCATGGCTTCGATCATGGGAATAAGGTATTTTTCGCCCGAAGGTATGTTCTCCAATAGAATTCTTTTTTTGAGGAGATGATTTTCATTAATGATATTATTTACGGCGAAAGTATTCAGTAACCATTTTTTTATAT
>CAJLYN010000151.1 GCA_905210875.1 uncultured Bacteroides sp.
ACGCTGGTGCAAGTCGGTGAGTTCAATAATGACATTTTTGTTGATTTGCAGGTGGCCTTTTTCCATCACACCTTCGATGCGCATCATCTCGCACAGGTTTTCATACCAGTCGGTCATCTCCCGGCGGGTTTCGTCGGTCAATCCCTGATAGCCGTCAATGATACGTTGGCGGATGAGATTCATGTCGCCGCCACAGGCCCGTATGATATCTTCTACCTGCCACATGTAAAGGAGGTATTCGGCGATATTTTCTTTTTTCTTTTGCCGGGCAATTAACATACGAACTTATTTTTTCCCTAAGAAATCGGCTGTTGCAATCATTTCATAGAACGACTTGTCGGCCACTCCCAATTGCCGACACACGAGACGGGCCGCATTGATGTCGCACAACAACTCTTCGTCGCAGGGGTAAGTGAGTTTCATTTCGGTTTTCATGCCGGTCAGGATACAAGCATCTCCCTCCTTGCGATAAGGGTGTACCTTAAACGGTATGGCGGTAATGTCTTCCCGCACATTCTCGGCCCACTCCTGAAACACGGTAACAGCCTGATTATAGATGAGAATACCGTTTCTGTCAATGGAATTTACCGCTTTGTGCCATACCTCAAGATAGCTTTCAAAGGTAGGATATTGGGGAGTCTCTTTCCACAGAAGGGAGGAGAGAATCAATATGTTCGATTTATAGTTACGGCTTTCGGTATGCAACAGCAGGTCGCCATCGAGAAGGCATATCCGGGTATTCTCCGACAATGCCACCTTACGGGTGAGGCCCTGCATGAACGTTTCGGTCAAATAGTCGCAATTGCGCTTCTGCGATTGCAAGATATACCAGATAATAGAGAGGATACGGTTGGGAAAGCGCGAATTGCACTCCACCACGAGAGCCTTATTTTCGGTCAGGGTCGTAAACAAGTCCGACACCGGGACAATCGGCAAATGCAATGTCTCGGCATATTCTGTCTCGGCATCGGTACGATGGGCACTCCCCGTCGCTGGCGAAACAACATAGTTTACTTTCCGACCGGCAGCAATGACCTGCTGCAACGACCCTACCATAACTCCTTTCTGCTCGAGCATCGGAACCAAATCGGGTGCACAACCCGAACAGGAAACATTCAGACCTTTTTCTTGCATGGCGCATGCCACACGCGACAAGAGGTCGTCTTCGTAAGCAATAATATGAATATTATCCGTCATAGATTATCAATCTATCGACCCCACGAGAACTACACGGCAAAACCGCAGCAACTCACAAGAGCCGACTTTTCTCCTTGCAAAGGTAGTGCTTTCGCGCCAATTTGAAAAGATATTCGGCATTTGTTTTTATCAACAAATTCGCATTTATTCACACTTCTCAACAGTCGCTTGGGAATCAGCCACTCACCTGCACCTCTTTATCGGAGATTGCCGTATTAGAATGAGAAATGCAAGGCTATACGCACACCTCCTTTGGCCACATCGGTATGCTCACGATAGGTAAGACGCCATACATACTCGATGCGAAGAATCTTGAATATGTTGTCGAGACCGGCTCCAAACTCCATGTAGGGGCAGCGGGGATTCATGACATAGACGGCATTCTCGCCCGGGAAGCGCCACAAGTTGGGGTTGCGCTCGGTCAGCAAGGGGTTGTTCTTGTCCGATAGATTTCCGAAGAAGCCTTTGAACGACAGTACCTCTCTGATGCGCAGCATCTTTATGCCGGGAATGCGGTTGAACAAGATACCGTTGGCAAAATAGGTGATGTCCCACGAAGCATACGAGTCGAGTACAAACTCCATGGGGCTCAACAGGCTGTACGACCCCTCCTGTATGGTGTACGAAAGGTTGGCATTGGGCAAGATGAGCATCGTAAATGGAGCCTGATTCCACACATGGCTGAACTGGAATTCGGTTTCGAGATGACCGAAAGCCGAAAACCAGAAGTCTTTGGAGAAGCGGAAGTCGGTGCGGTTTATCATATAGGAGCTGCCCAGGAAATCTTTCGGCGAGAAAGTATGCGAAAGGAAAAAGATGGGAGCATCGCGGTTGATGGGATAGCGCATACCCTTGGTCTGGTAGAATTTCTCATTGGGGGCATAGCGCAGATGCACCTCGGTCTCGGCCCAGTTGTAATATTTGTGTGCCTTTCCGCTGTTTTCGATAAAGGGCACCCAGCGGGTCGACTCTTCGATTTTGTAGCGGAGGTTGGCCCCGTAGGAAAATCCGAAGTCGTGCTCACGCTGATACGACAGCTCGGTATTCTGCAAATACGAAGTCTTGGTGTCGCTCATGCGTTTCAGAGCCAGGAACACATTGTCTTTGTTGGTGTACTGGTACTGCTGTCCCAGTTGGTTGATGTCGTAGGTGTGGGTCAGGGCCAGGGAGTGAATGGGATACTCGGCCGGCGAATAGCTCTTTTCGTTGAACGAATATTCGACGCGCGACGAATATTTCACCCGGTGGTCTCTGAAACCGTAGGCAACGTAACCTTTCCAGAACCAGTGCTTGTTAAGGTTGGCCGTCGTGAAACCACCCACCCGCAAACGGGCACCTTCGACGGTGTTACCGCTGATGGTGGTATTCATGGGGCCGAAGTCAAACTTGCTCAGGTCTTTGTCTTCGTTGGTCTCGACATATCCCGGAATCAATATCTTGATAATTTTTTCGAGCCAATAGTACACGGGGTTGGAACGCAGTTTTTCCAGCAACTGGCTCACCATGCCCTCTTTCTTTTTCAGCTCGGTCTGCCGGTTATCGTCCCAGAACGACGCCGGCATCACCTCGGCCATCTCGTCTACGACCACTCGTTTTTCCTGATCGAAGAGTGCCATGACATCTTGCTCCACGGGCTGTTCAAAGCTATGTTTGCGATACATGGCCAGCCGTCGGGTATAGAGCTTGGGGGTACCGGGCATCATCTGGAACTCGACCACCATGTCGTCTTTGGTCTTTATGCGCGTACCGTCGGCGGTACGGGTAAATTCCTGACTGATAATGAGGTCTTCGACAAAGTTCAGGTTTATGTCTTTGGGCACAGCCATGTCGAGCTTCTTCACAAAATAGGTGGAGTCGAGCGTTACATAGAGGGTACCTACAAAACCGGCCGACTCGGAGTTGAACGGCACGAATTGCAGTTTGAGACACTTCTCGCCGTCGAGCATGAGGGTGTCGCCCAGATAGTATTTGTAAAAGGCCGGACCCAGCGTCGAGAGCGGACTCACAAAGCGGGTGAGCATCAGTGTGATGTTGTTCTGGAAAATGTCTATCTCCTTGAACACCTCGTTGTAAAATGCCGTGATACCTTCGCGGCTGAACATGTCGTCGACACCTTCGTGATAGACACCCTCGACCTTCTGTCGGTGTTGCTTGGGATTCTTGCGATAATAGCTCTTCGATACTTTTTCTCGAATGGAGACTGTGAGTATGGGCTTGCCGGTGATCTCCGAAGTGTCGACAAAGTCGAAGAGGAACTGGAAATTCTTGAATATCCACTTGTCTTTCTTCTCTTCGGAGAAATCGTTGAGCGCCATCGTCATCTTGTCGTACTGCTCATACGAGTAAAAGTCGTGATTCTCGGGGTTGTTCTCGTCGCGCCGCGCAATGAGTTTCTTGACAAACTCTACGGCGGGATTGTTTTTGCGACTGTATTTCTCTTTCTTGGGTTTTATATTGACATCTTTCAAGATGTAGTCCGACGGCCGCAAGGCAAAATTCACCACATGAGTACCTCCCGGCTTCACGGGTATGCGTTTCTCACGATAGCCGAGCGACGTGGCCCCCACCTCGGAAAAGTCGGTGCGCGAGGTGCGTATCGTGTAGCGGCCATTCTCATCGGTCATCACCCCCGAAGTCGTACCGCCCAGGAATACCGATATAAACGAGAGTGGCGCCTCGGTAATAGAGTCGGTTACCACACCGGTGATGGTGGTCGTTTGCGCCCCGGCTTTGGAAGGCAGAAGTATTAACAGGAGCAAAATGAAGATGCCCGCAATATGTTTACTCATCTATCGGTACAATTTCTCAGTGTGCAAAGGTATGAAAAAATATCGGCTCTCTCCTATACCCCACACGCCATTCATAGATTCCTTAACACAAAATCGGGTATTTTATTTATCTTTACCGACCAAACGCACAAACAGATTGCAACATGAATCGGGAAATCGAACGAAAATTCCAGGTCGTCAACGACCTCTACAAGAGCGGCAGCACCTCCTGCCTCTACAAGCAGGGCTACCTGTGCACCGACAAAGAGCGCACCGTGCGCATACGCATCGCCGGCGAGAAGGGCTACATCACCATAAAGGGGCGCACCACAGGGTGCAGCCGGGCCGAATACGAATATGAGATACCGCTTGCCGACGCCGCCTCGATGCTCGACACGCTCTGCGTGAAACCCCTCATCGAGAAAATACGCTACCGCTGCACCGGCCCCGACGGCAAGGTGTGGGAGGTCGACGAGTTTCTCGGCGAAAACGAGGGCCTCGTCGTGGCCGAAATCGAACTCTCGGGCGAAGACGAACCTTTTGCCCGCCCGGCGTGGGTGGGCGACGAGGTTACCGGCGCCCCCCGCTACTACAACTCCTACCTGTCGCAAACTCCTTATAAGCGATGGTAGAGCGCCGGGGCGGCCCATCACCGCCCGGTGCGGGGGAGTCCTACAAGCGCCATCGACCGCGTGTCACACCTGCTCCACAAGAATGCAGCTCGAAGAATCGAGAAAATAAGAGCCGGCCAAAATATTTTTCGGTTCTTCATTGGAGAATTGAAAAATAGTTTATACTTTTGTCCCCGATTTCAAGAACGACCTATGGAAAGATGCCGGAGCGGTCGATCGGGACGGTCTCGAAAACCGTTGTACCCTTACGGGTACCCAGGGTTCGAATCCCTGTCTTTCCGCCAGCAACCCAGCCACCTTGGCTGGGTTGTTTTGTTTACTCCCACCCGGTATGCTCCGCCCCACGGGCGACCCTGTCTAACCCCACGCCACACACCGCCCCTCTCCTGCTCCACACCCTGCCCCGCCGGCCATTCCCTCCTCGACACACGACACACGGCCGACCGAAAATTTTTCACAGCAAAAGCCCTGCCTTTGTAGTAAAAAATCACTATCTTTACTCCCTACATTTCATTTTGCAACCCTCATGCCTACCACAAATACCGCCGACATCGGCTTTGAAAAAGAGATATGGAAGGCCGCCGACAAGATGCGCGGCAACATCGACGCATCGGAATATAAATCGGTCGTCCTGGGACTTATTTTCCTGAAATACATCTCCGACAAGTTCGAGACCAAATACCGCCAGCTCGTCGACGAGGGCGAAGGCTTCGAGGAGGACAAAGACGAATACACCGCCGAAAACATCTTCTACGTTCCCGCTGAGGCGCGCTGGGAGACCATCGCCGCGCAGGCTCATACCCCCGAAATCGGCACCGCCATCGACACTGCCATGCGGGCCATCGAGCGGGAGAACCGACGCCTCAAAGATATTCTGCCCAAGAACTTTGCACGGCCCGAGCTCGACAAACGCCGGCTGGGCGAGGTTGTCGACCTCTTCTCCAACATACACCTGCACGAGCACGGCGACTCGAAAGACATTCTCGGCCGCACCTATGAATACTGTCTCTCGCGCTTTGCCGAGGCCGAGGGCAAGCTGGCCGGCGAATTCTACACCCCGGCCTGTGTGGTCAAGACCCTCGTGCAGGTGCTGCAACCCTTCCGGGGGCGTGTCTATGACCCCTGTTGCGGCTCGGGCGG
>CAJLYN010000152.1 GCA_905210875.1 uncultured Bacteroides sp.
ACCGTAGGCGTCGAATTCGACGTTGTTCTCTTGGTAGGTAACGAAGCGGAAGCTCGACGATTTCTCTGCAAAGACATTTCCGTAGGCCTTTATGATACCGCCAGTCTCACCGCTGAACGTGCCGGCACCCGATACAATGTCGGTGCCCTGCATCGAAATCATCATGGGCTTGCTGGTGTTGCGGAAGTAGTTGTTCTCGACAAATACGCTCGATGCCATGGTGGAGCCTACGCCGTACTTGGCACAGCCGTCGTAGTAGTTGTTGTAGACGTGGCAGGAGTAGGAGCGTATGCGTGGGTGGCGGCTGTCGCTGTGGTCGTACCAGTTGTGGTGGTAGGTAATGTACATCTGGTCGTTTTCGCCGCTGAGGCCCAGTAGATTGCACTTTCCGTTGTCCCAGAAGTGGTTGTAGGAGAAGGTTACATAGTTTGACTTTTTGCAGTCGAGGGCTCCGTCGCCTTTTACCTGGTCGGCGTCGCTGCCGGCGTGGCCGTAGAAGAAGTCGCAGTTATGCACCCAGATGTAGCTGTTGTCTTGTTGCAGACCGATGTTGTCGCCCTCTCCGCTGTCGCAGTTGATGGTGGCGAGGTTGCTGATTTCGATGGAAGAGGCGTTTTTGATGCGTATGCCCCAGCCGTCGAGGGTGGCGTCGTTGCCTACGCCTTCAATGGTGATGCCGGGGCAGGCGGTCTTACCCCCCAAGTCGATAACGATGTCGCCCTTGTCGGTAACCGCCGGGTCGGTAATCTGCCCGATGACCCGTATCAGGAGCGGCCGTGACTCATAGCCCTTCTTGTAGCCGTAGAGTATCTTCTGCAAACCGGTGCAGGTGGTTACGGCTCCTTTGGAGCTGGTTGTTACGTCGAGCGTGAGACTGTCTTTGTTCTTCTCGGTGAGGTAGAGTACTACGGTACCTGCTTTCAGGCTGGCGTCGGCATTGTAGACGCCGGGTGTCTTGCCGTTGAAGAAGGCATATCCCGTGCGGTCGTGGGCCCGCACTTCAAACGAAGAAGACTCGGCGGCGAGTTCTTCCATTTCGGAACCTTCGCTGTCGACGGGAACGACTTTGAGGGTGTATGTGCCGGCTGCGAGACCCATGGCATCGGCGCGACCGTAGAGCCCGTAGTTCCGTACCAGCTGGTCGTCGATTTTCTGGTAGGTACCATCGCTTTCCTTGCAGTACACATGGTATGAGGCGGCCTCGTCGACCGGTGTGAAGGTTACATAACCCGACTCAAACCAACCGCCGGCTTCTTGTATGCCGACTTGTGCTGTGGCCGTAAACGACACAGCAAGTGCCGTTGCCAGGAAACAGAGTTTTGCGTTTTTCATGATGTATTTATGTTTTTGGGAAAGGAAAGAATCGGCCCAAGATAAACATAAAAAATTAAAAACGCAAGTAAACCGTCAAAATAATTATTTCATAAAGACAAAGTAGACTGCAAGTACGAGGCATACGGCAGCGGCCAGGTGATTCCATTGCAGCGATTCGTTGTGGAAGGCCAGGCTCGAAAAGACGGCAAAGACGGTGAGTGTGATGACCTCTTGTATTACTTTGAGTTGTACCAGGGTGAAGGGGCCGCCGTTTTCCTGGAACCCGATGCGGTTGGCCGGTACCTGGAAGCAGTATTCAAAGAGGGCGATGCCCCATGAGAGCAGTATCACACCGAAGAGGGGCCAGTTCGATATGAGTTTCATCTCTTGCAGTTTGAGGTGGCCGTACCAGGCGAATGTCATGAAAATGTTCGATACGACGAGCAGCAGTACAGAGTATATTCCTTGCATGGTTTAAAGGGTATTATAAATGTATATAAAGATGTGTGTAAGAATTTCAGATGGGGTCGGAGTTGTTTTCTCTCTCTCTGCGGGAGGGGAGCGGACGGGGCAGGTACTCCTCCTGTATGTGGGTCATGCTGTTCCACAGGTGGCCGCGCAGTTGCGGACTGATGGCTTGCAGCTGGTGCAGAATGTTCCGTATTTCGGGGCGGTGCGAGCTTTTCTCATAAGGGCAGCTCTTCTCCTGCCGGGGATAGTGGCCCGAGCGGCTCAACTCCACAAGGTCGTTCTCGGCGATGAGGCAGAGCGGGCGGATTATTGTCATGTCGAATTTCTTCATGGCCAGCCGGGGAGGCATGGTGGCAAAAGAGCCTTGAAAGGCCATGTTCATGAGCAAAGTCTCGAAGAGGTCGTCCTGGTGATGGCCGAGGGCTATCTTGTGGCAGCCTCTCTCCCGGGCGATGTCGAAGAGTGCCTTGCGCCGATACCAGGAGCATAGAAAGCAGGGCGTCTTGCGCCGGTCGGTCGACGGGTCAAAGGCGGTCTCCCGCTCCACATACTCGATGCCGAATGCCGCACAATGTTCGCGCAGGGCCGACGTGTCGCTGTGGTAGGCGATGTTGCTCATGCGTATGTGGACGGCTGTGAGGGTGAACCGTGGCGCAAAGATGCGGGAACGCCGGCCCAGCAGTTCGACCAGTGCCAGCGAGTCTTTCCCGCCCGACAGGCCGATGAGCAGGTGGTCGCCCTCGTCGATGAGGCCGTAGTCGTCGATGGCTTTCTTTACCTGGCGGTCGAGACGGCGCAGCAGAATTTCCCGTTCGGGCGATGAGGATTGGAGCATGGCTTTGAGTTTTGCGGCTGCAAAAGTACGCAAATTTTCATATCGTTATCGGGGTGCTAACTCTTTTTTCGTGTCGATACGTGGCTCGTTCTCCTGTTTGATGCCGGTGTAAAAAAATGGGCGAAGACGTGCAAGCTCCGTCTTCGCCCGTGTTGTTGTCGTGCTGTCAGCGTCAGTAGGTTACGACAATACCGCCGCTGAACCACCCCTCGGGCATCTTCAATCCGCCGAAGTCGCAATAGCGGGTGGCGGTAATGTTGTTGCCGTCGAGATAGATGCGTAGGTGGCGCCGTTCCCACGAGAGACGGGCGTCGAGCAGTGCATAGGTGTCGTATCCGGTGCGTCGGCCTGAGGCGTCGATATAGTTTCCGTTACGGTCGTAGACGCCGCCGATGAGCGTGAGGGTCATGTACGTCAAGAAGTGAACGCTCACGGTAGCCGTAGCTTTGTGCCGCATGTAGTCGAGCGCATATTTTGAAATGTAGTCGCCGCTCTGCTTGTCGGTGGTGAGGTAGGCATAGGAGAGGGTTGCCTGCCTGAGGACCCCTTTGCCGTAGTAGCCGCCCGTCCATTCGACACCCAAGGTGCGGAGGCGGGTCAGCTGCAACGATTCCCATTCGCTGTCGGCGCTCTTCTGTACCCAGTCGATAATGTCTCGTCCGTCGCGGAAATATACCTCGGCCGAGGTTTTCCAACCACTCTTCTCATAGGAGCCGCGCAACCGGTAGGTCGTAGCCTTCTCGGGTTTGAGATGGGGGTTGCCTATGTATCCGGTTGTCGTGTAGTAGAGGTCGGTAAACGAGGGCAGTCGCATCGACCGTACGGCGGCGATGCCGATGTGCAGACCGTCGACAGGGCGGTATCCGCCCGAGAGGCTCCAAATGGGAGTTGTCTCGCCTGGCGAGAATACGCAGCCGGCCGAACCTTCGATGTCGAAGCGGCCCAGTTGCTTGATGTGCCGCACGCGCAGGTCGCCGCTGTTCTGCCTCTTTCCGTTGGTATAGTAGGCGTCGCTCTCACCTTTGACCCGCCGGGGGGTACTCAGCGGCTCGCCCAGCACCGGCGCTGTTGTGGAAAAGCCCGACGTCGTGTTGTCGTAGCCCGCCGCCTCGCAGGAGAACAGCTCATTCTTACCGGTGTTCAGCACCACGGCGCGGGTGCGGTAGTAGCAGTACAGCCGCCCGTCGTGGGCGTCGGACAGGTAGGCCATGTCGTCGCCGTGCATCGTCACGGCCTGCACATCGGTGGGGTCAGCCAGCGGAAAGCGATAGATCTGCTCAGCCTGGTCCTGGACCATGTAAAGGCTGCCGCCGTAGACCGTGCCGTTCAGCGGCGTGCCGCGGTTCTCACTGATGAAGGACTGCAGATCAACGCCGGTGTTGTTCGGCACAGTGTAGTCCTTTGCCGCCAGCGTTTTTCTGTCGTACTCACGTATTTTTACAACGCCCATTGCGTCAATGTAGTCAACCTCCGGCGCAGACAGCAGATAGATTTTATCCGCCTCCGCGTCAAAGCAGATGCGGCAGTAGTCCTCCCCGGCGGAGGAATCCACCTGCAAAAAGTCCGCCACATCCAACGTGTCGGTGCTCCGCAGGCTGTCCCACAGGCCGGTAGGGTCGCGACGGAACAGGTCCAGCGTTTTCAGCCCCAGCGCATGATGCCGCAGCTCCAGCATGCCCTCGTCGGCGTTCAGATACCCGGCCACGGCCTCGTCCGCCTCGGGGTCGGCGTAGAGCAGCACGCCCTTCTCGTCGGTGGGGTAGGTCGTTTTGGCCAAAAGGCCCGTCAGCAGCTGGTCACCGCCCAGCGCCCCGCCAAAGCCGAGCCGGTCCGCGTTGCAGGCAGCCGCGTCCGGCGCGTCGATCATCTCGGAGTAGTACGCACCCATCGGGTGGGTCAGGCAGACCGAACCGATGACGCCGTTGGCCTGGCTCGTCGCGAACTCATAGACGTAGGTCACGACGCCGCTCCACGGGTCGATCTTCGTCTCGGTCAGGTTGGCGCTGCCGCGCACCGTGTTTTTGGTCGCGTTGACCTGCCCGGCCATCGCCGTGCCCACAACGCCCGCGCCCGCCGGGGCAAACACTGTGGCCGGGTCGCTGCCCAGCGGCGTGTCGTACAGCAGCAGGCCGCCGTAAAACATCGTCACCAGATCCTTCGGGGCATTCGTGTACCCCTGGTCGCCGCGCCACAGCAGCATGGCCTTGTTCAGGCTGCCGCCGTAGCCGTTAAAAATATCCGACACTGCGTTGGTGATAAGATTATCGCTCTCCACCACCTCCACCGCGCCGGTGTGCACATCGGTCAGTTCAATGCGCGTATGACCGTGTAGGGTCATTGCATCCGCTCCCTTCGTTTTATACATCGATGCTGCGTGCTTTTATTGCAATCGGCAGCAGTGTCTCCTCACATTCCAGCGTGCCGTCCCACGGCGTCTCGCTTGCCATGCCCTGCCCGGTCACGGTGGCCTTGATGCCGTAGGGCGCGATCTTCACCGTGCCGCCCGCGCAGACCAGCCGCACCGACAGCCGCGTGACCGTCCCGGCCTCCACCGACGCAAACGGGTAGAACAGCGCCAGCGTGTGTGCGCCCATCTCCAGCCGCTGCTGCGGCGCAAAATTTCCCACCGGCACGTCGTTTATATAGTACCGCACGGTCACCGTCAGTACCTTGCCGGTGTCGGGCGCTGCGTCCAGCAGCAGCTGCGCCAGGAACATAGCGCTCGTCTCCTCCACTGCCGTGAAGGCAATTGCCACGGCGGGCGTCTCCACGGTCTGCACCGCCAGCTCCGCCGGGTTCGTGAAGCTGTAATACACGATCCGCTTGCTCTCGGCGCTGTTCTGTAAGCGGCGCAGCGCTTTTTCCGTCGCGCCGTCCGTTGTGCCGCCTAAGTAAGGGTTGCGGCCCACGCCCTTTAAGGTCTGCCGCCCGCGGTAGCGCCAGACGAAATGCGTCACGAGCATCTCGGGCGCAGTGCCGTTCTCCATCGGCAGCGCCACGCGGTCCCCCGGCTCAAACGCCGGGTCGCCGGGCATCGTCACGGTG
>CAJLYN010000153.1 GCA_905210875.1 uncultured Bacteroides sp.
GCACCGACGAGCCGTAAATAACCGGCAACGACTCCTTCACCATATTGATATAGGTACGATGCCGGGCTTGAAGCAATACATCTTCGTTGGTATAGATATTTATATCGGCAATGAAATATCCGACCAAAAGGCCCACACCTATACCAAAGAGCAACATGCCTGTGCGCAAAGCAACAAAGCTCCACGGGCGTTCCAACTCCGGCACACGGCTAAATGGCATGCGGCCGGAGAAGCCGGAAAGATTCTCTACCGGAATCTCGGACAGTTTTTCCACAAACATATTTCTTTCTTTCCGACGGACAAACAGTTCGAAAAGCTTATATACCGTCAAGCAAATCGTTGCCGTCACACAAATAGGGGCTAAAAAAGAAAACATAGCGACAAGTTTTAAGGTGAATAATTCTGTTTTTACCCTGTTAGACGCAGCCATACACAAAAAGGTTACAGTAAAGGTACAAAATTTCTGTCTATTTTTGTGTAACCATTTTCCGGCACCAGCGTCTAAGATCATAAAAAGGAATAGTCAAAAACCGGAAGCCGGGAAAAACTTTGTATCCCGGCACCCGATAAGACCCGATGAATCCCGAGGAACAGACCTACATCAAGCGTATTTTGCGTGGCGAGACCGAGCTGTACGGCTATTTTCTCGACACCTACGGCCCGCGCATCCTTACGCTGGTGCAGCAGATTGTCTCCAACCGCGAAGATGCCGAAGACCTCACACAGGATATCTTTGTAAAGGCCTTCGAGTCGCTGAAAAGTTTTCGCGGGAATTGCCAGTTTATCACCTGGATATACCGCATTGCCTACAACATGACAAACAGTGCCCTGCGGAAAAGCAAACAGCGACAGGAATTCCTGCCTGCCGACGAAAACATGCCGGAAGCGGCCGACACCGACGACGCCTTCGACTTTGCCGACGAGACTGAACGCGACGAACGCATCGAAGATCTGCAACTCGCCCTCTCGTGGCTCACGGCCGAAGAGCGCGCCCTGATAACCCTCTTCTACTACGACAACAAGAGCATCGAGGATTGTGCCTACATTACCGGACTGTCCGAAGCCAACATAAAAGTGCGTCTACATCGCATACGTAAAAAATTATCTTCGTATATTTATCGCATCAAATATGGAAACAGACCGCTATCCTGACCTTCTGAAAGAGGCTCTCTCGCGTCAACAACGGGCCACGCTGCCGGCCGACTTCTCGGTCCGCACCCTGCAACGTCTGCAACGGGAGAAGCGTATCAGAGAGCAACGCGCCGAAATAATGGGCTTCGTCGTAGCCACCATCGTGTCTCTGGCACTCATTGTCATGGCCGGTGCCATACTCCACCACTATGGCATACTACCTTCGCGAGAATCTCTACAAGAGATGTTTGCCTCAATGAAAGGACGGGCAAAATTCTTCATGACAGAAAGCCTGCCCTACTACGGAGTGGCGTCACTCGCCGGCATACTGCTCCTGGCCGACTACCTGCTGCGCCGACTCTGGTACCACAACCACCGGAAGCGTCTGGGCTCCTGATTACAACCGATAAACGTGTGGCTATCGCAAAAGAATAGAGGTTGCCACGCTCTCATCTTACCTTCGCAATACCATCCCGGATAAAAAAGGAGGCAAACCCTGCTGCGGGTCTGCCTCCTGATATTTTGAGCTGGGGATATTTATTTTCCCAGAAGATAGCGTTTGAAATGGGTAAAGTCGGCCGACAGTTCGACACTGCGTTTCTTTCCCTGCATAAACCGTTGCAGCGTATCGGGCACGGCAACCGGTTCGCCGATAATCTCTTCGACCGTAGCCAAGAACTTGGCCGGGTGTGCGGTTTCGAGAAAGACACCGGTCTCTCCGGGCTTCAACCCTTCGGCCAGGGCCCGGTAACCACATGTTCCGTGCGGGTCGAGCAGATAGTGATGGCGACGGTAGACGTCGGCCAGTGTTTCGCGTATCTGGTTATCGGTATACGCCGCCCCGCTTATATCGGCACAAATGGCATCGTGCGACCCTCCGTAGAGGTCGAGTACCCGGGCAAAATTGCTGGGGGCACCTACGTCCATGGCATTGGCCAGGGTGGCGACAGAAGGTTTGGGCTCATACACGCCCGTGCGGAGATAATGCAGGAAAATATCGTTGCGGTTATTGGCAGCAATGAACCGCTTCACGGGCAACCCCATGCGCTTGGCAAAAAGGCCGGCGGTAATGTTACCAAAGTTTCCACTGGGCACACACATCACCACATTGTCGGAGATGTCCCGACGAAGCAACTGTGCATAAGCATAGAAATAGTAGAACGACTGCGGCAGGAAACGGACCACATTGATGGAATTGGCCGACGTGAGATGCATCATTTTGTTCAGGTCCTTGTCCATAAAAGCGTTCTTTACCAATGCCTGACAGTCGTCGAACGTACCGTCGATTTCAAGGGCCGTAATATTGCGGCCCAGCGTGGTAAACTGTTTCTCCTGAATCTCACTCACCTTTCCTTTGGGGTAAAGCACATATACATGAATACCGGGCACACCGAGGAAACCGTTGGCCACGGCACTGCCGGTATCGCCCGAGGTAGCCACCAGCACATTCACCTCTTTCTCGCCTTCTTTTTTGATAAAATATCCAAGCAAGCGGGCCATGAAGCGGGCTCCGACATCTTTAAATGCCAAAGTGGGACCGTGAAAAAGTTCGAGACTGTATATCGAGTCGTGTACCGGCACCAAGGGTATATCGAAACTGAGGGTATCGTAAACGATGTTTTTCAATACATCGGCCTCAACATCTTCTCCAAAAAAGGCCTCGGCCACTATGAACGAGATTTCTTGCAGAGACATCTCTCCCATGTTGTGGAAAAAAGCCGGCGGGAGACGTTTTATCTTCTCGGGCATATACAATCCCTTGTCGGGAGCGAGCCCTTTAATCACAGCCTCTTCGAGTGAGGCAGGAGGTGTCTGTTTATTGGTACTGTAATATAGCATAGTGTCTTTATCTTATTTTTTTCTGTGACATACAACCAAGGAGAAAAGATGGCTGAAATTCTCTTGCCACCGATACAAAGGTAAAATTTTTTTTGAGAACAGAGACTTAAAAGATTCTCTTTTTACACCCGACCTGCGGCGTTAATTCTTGAAAATCTCCAACAAATGTTTTCTTTCTTTATACAAAAAGCATTTAAATATTTATTAACCTATCACCATCGATTTTGGTCGCAACATTTACTGTTTCGTGCCATGAGTGCCTTCCCGACAAGCTTCTGCCCAGATAGCGACATCTAAATCGAGAATGAAGGAAAATTTGTTCATAAAAATCGCTTCATCTGCAAAAACCGGGAGCACACTACCGGCACAGAGTTCAACACGTAGACACCGATACACCTTCCATTTTATTATCAAACCGCACCCTTTCGATACAGGGCGCGGCTCAATAACACTTATACATACCTTTGCTTCTATCAGAACAATTATCGAATAATCAAACGTTCAATATATTATTCTTATGAATCGGGCTCTGCAAAAAAGGCACGGATAAACGCATCACCCGAGAGTGTTCCATAATAGCCTTCGGTCACGCTCTCCTCGTCATATACCTGTACGGCATCGGGAGTCTCTCCGGGCTTGTATATGACAAAAGGTATCGGTGCGTTGGTGTGTGTTTTCAGCCGACAAGGGGTCGGGTGGTCGGGCAAGAGCGCAATGGTGAGGGGCTCACCGAAACTCTCTGCGGCATCGAGCAGTGGACGCAGCACCCGACGATCGAGATATTCGACCGTCGTCTTTTTCAACTGGGCATCGCCTTCGTGACCTGCCTCATCACTTGCTTCAATATGCAGATAGACAAAATCGTCGGTCTTCAAGGCCTCAATGGCAGCCGCCACCTTTCCTTCGTAATTGGTGTCGTAGAGTCCAGTAGCCCCGGGCACATCAATGGATCGCAGCCCGGCATAGACCCCGATACCTTTGATAAGATCGACAGCCGAAATGACGGCTCCTTTTTTAATTCCATAATGTACAGACAGAGGCTCCATGCGGGGCTTGTATCCGGGCGACCAGGGCCAGATGCTGTTGGCCATGTCCTTGCCTTGCTCCCTACGACGTATATTTACCGGATGAAGCGGCAATATTTCCTGAGAACGCAAGATAAGCCGATTGAGCAGATATGCCGTAGCGGAGGCGTCGGAGTGCAGAGGTCGCACAAGGACATCTCTAAACGGGGCTCCCGGCACATCGTGCGGCGGAGTACAGTGCAGACGCTTGTCGCCATCTTTGATTTTAAGCAGATGGCGGTACGAAACGCCGGGATAAAAATGCACAGTCTCGTCGCCCAACTCCTGCTGGAGATATTCGATAAGGGCATGAGCCTCTTCATTCGTAATGTGTCCGGCCGAATGGTTCTTTATTCTACCATCTTCGATACAAATAAGATTGCATCGCATGGCCATCTCGTCGGGAAGAATGTCAACTCCCATGCTGGCAGCTTCGAGCGAACCGCGTCCCTCGAAAACCGTCGAGAGGTCATACCCCAGAATAGCCATATTGGCAATTTCACTGCCGGGTTCAAAGCCGTCAGGTACCGTATGCAGCCGCCCGCAACGGCCGTGAGCGGCAAGCCAGTCCATGGCCGGCGTATCGGCCGCCTGCAAGGGAGTGCGTCCACCCAGTGAAGCGATGGGCTCGTCGGCCATGCCGTCGCCCAAAATGATAATATATTTCATACTGTTGAGATTATCGTATGTTGGCTATTCCTATGATGTCGGCAAACACACCGGCCGCCGTAACGGGAGCTCCGGCTCCATATCCCTTGATAATCATCGGGTATTCGTTATAACGGTCGGTTGTAATGAGTATGACGTTGTTACTGCCCTCCAATTCGTAGAAGGGGTGCTCACGACCCACGCCCTGCAATCCGATACGGGCCTTGCCGTTGGCCAGTGAGGCGACAAAACGGAAGCGTTTCCCTTGTGCAGCCACCTCGCGACGCCTTTGCTCAAATTCGGCATCGAGTTCGGGTATTTCTTTCCAGAAATTCTCCAATGAACCCTCAAAATATTTATCGGGAATAAACAGATTTTTTTCTACATCGGACTGCTCGATACGATATCCGGCTTCGCGCGCAAGGATAACCAACTTACGCAACACGTCTTGTCCACTCAAATCAATACGCGGGTCGGGCTCACTGTAACCAGCCTCTTGGGCCATGCGTATGGCCCGACTCAACGGCACATCTTCGCTCAATACATTAAAGATATAATTGAGGGTACCCGACACAACAGCCTCAATGCGAAGTATGGTGTCGCCACTGTTTATCAAGCTATTGATGGTATTAATAATGGGCAAACCCGCACCAACGTTAGTCTCAAAGAGGAACTTGACATCGCGACGACGGGCAGTCTGTTTCAACAGAGCATAATTTTCGTAATCCGACGAGGCTGCTATCTTATTGGCAGCCACCACCGACACATTATGATCGAGCAGTTGCTGATAAATGGCTGCAATCTCGGCACTAGCCGTGCAGTCGACAAAGACCGAATTGAAGATGTTCATCTTGATAATCGAGTCGCGTATCTCTTCGGGAGAACTCTTCACAGAAGAATTCTTCAATGTCTCCTCGTAATTGTCGAGGGA
>CAJLYN010000154.1 GCA_905210875.1 uncultured Bacteroides sp.
CGGGGCGGGTGTCGGGCGAGAAACGGGGCGATGCCGAGACTGTCGGTACGGCCCTTTCGGCGCCGGTTTTTCTCCGTAGCAAAGGTCTCTTCTGGGCCATAAGAATTCTCCCGTTTGTCTACCTTGCCCTGGCCCTCTCGACGGGCGTATGGCCTGTTGCCGCGTCGCTCATAGGGCGGCTCTTTTCCGTGTGTCTGGTGGCGGCGCTGGCTGCCGTCAAGCGGGTCTCGCAGGCGCAGGAGCGGCTCGAATCGGGCCTGCGGGCGCTGGCCAAATATGCTCCGCTCATCGAAGCTCTCGAATCGGCTTCGTTTTCGGCCCCGGAACTGCGTGCGGTAACCGATGCGTTCTCCACCTCTTCGGGCGAGAAGGCTTCGGTGGTTTTGCGCCGCCTGCGCCGTCTGATGGACAATCTCAACCAGCGCAACAATGCGCTGGTCTTTCTCCTGCTCAATGGTTTTCTGTTGTGGGATTTCAGGCAACTGGCCGCTCTCGACGGTTGGTTGCGGCGTTATGGCCGTGAGGTGGCCGGCTGGTTCGATGCCTTGGCCGGCTTTGACGCCTTGGCGTCGCTGGGGGCGTTTGCCTATAATCACCCCGGGTATGTCTACCCCGAGGCGGTCTGCAGCGACCGTCCGGTCTACGAGGCCGAGGCCCTGGGCCACCCGCTCATCGACCCGGCCCGCTGTGTGTGCAATCCGGTGCAGTTGCCGGCCCGCCCGTCGTTTCTCATCGTTACCGGTGCCAACATGGCCGGAAAGAGTACCTATCTACGGGCTGTCGGGGTGAACTTCGTGCTGGCCATGCTCGGCGCGCCGGTGTGTGCCGCGTCGATGACATTCACTCCCTGCACGCTCTTTACCGGGCTGCACACGACCGACTCGCTGGCCGGCAACGAGTCTTATTTTTTTGCCGAGCTGAAACGGCTGCGTCAGGTGGTGCTGCGTCAGCGGGCCGGAGAGAAGTGCATGGTGATTCTCGACGAGATACTCAAAGGTACCAATTCGGTCGACAAGCAGACCGGCTCGCTGGCTCTTGTCCGCCAACTGGTTTCGCTCGGTACCGTGGGGGCGGCCGCCACACACGACCTGGTGCTAGGCTCGCTTGCTGAAGAGTTTCCCGGTGTGGTGCGGGCCGTCTGCTTCGAGTCGGAAATCGTCGACGATGCGTTGCACTTCGATTACCGTCTGCGGCCGGGGGTGGCCCGCCACATGAATGCCTGCTTCCTCATGGAGCAGATGGATATCATACCCCGCGACGGGCAGAAGGGCCGCGACGCCTCTATCGGTTGAGCAGTATTACCTGTGCCCGGCTGTTGTCCATGCCCTTCATCGTGCGGCCTATGGTGGCGCCAATGAAGGTGGGGTCGCAGATGAGGTAGCGTTTGTCGCCGATGACGAAATAGTCGCCCGGTATCTCTTCGTTGAATCGCACCGCGGCCGCCAGGTGGCCGGGGTAGTAGACGAGAGCCGTTTTGAGTCCCATCACGTCGCGCATGATGCGGGTGAAGAGTATGGCCCGGTCTTCACAATCGCTGTAAGGATAGTAAAGAGTCTCGTCGGCGGCAAAGATGCGGTCGCCGCCCCATACCTTGTCGTCGTATTCATAGACGAAGGCCGTCTGCACAAAATTGATAATCATGTTGGCCGCCTCCTCTTCGCTTTTCCCGGCAATAGCCTGCCGCAGAGCGGGGTAGAGGCGTTCGCGGTTTTCGGCACTGAGCGGAATGTCGGCAAAAATCGTCCACTTCGTGTGTTCGTCGTCGCCCATGGCCGAGGCGGGATAGTCGGCGAGGAAATCCATCAGGTTCTTGTTTGACGACACGCTGGCGCGCACGTCGGGGTAACGCCGGGCGGTGAGGGTGCGTTCGGCCGACTCTTCCACCCTCAGCCGGGGTGTTTCGGTCATTGTAAGGGTCAGGGCGCAGTCGTTGGGAAAACTCCGGTCGAAGATATGCATCGTGTTGCCCTCGTAAGGTTGCAGCAGGTAGAAGCGGGTGTTGTCGAGGAGGAAGAATCGTTTCCCGTATATGGTATAGTCGCTGGCCACAAGCAGGTAGAGGTGGTTGTCGTTGCCCCGGGCCAGGCGTATGCGGTAGCCCGATTGGTTGAGTATAAAGGCTTGCAGCAGGGTCGACTCGTCGCTCGACTCTCCCAGGAAAGATGCGCCGAGTTGTTGGGCCATTTTCAGGTAGGCCCAGTCGCACAGGTTGAGCTCGGCTTTCAGCCGCAGGCAGTCGGCCACCATGTCGGTATAGGCGTCGGAGCAGAGTATTTCCCATTGGTCGGCCACGGCCTCCTCCTGCGTGTTGGCGAGTGCAAACCGCTGTTTCCCGTCGAGGTGCACGCGACAGTCGGTGCCGTAAAACGAGAAGGCAAACCGGGTGTCGGCCGGTTGTACCGCCTCTTCTTCTTGGGGCCGGGGTGCCTCCTCCCGGGGCTTAGTCGGTACGACGGGCAGGGGCTGAGGTTCCTTGTCGATGCGTACCACAGGTTGCGGTACCCTTATCGGGGCGATGGGTTTCTTTACGATTCTGTCGATGGCGACGGGCCGGTCTACCTTGGGGCGCTCCTGCTCTTCGCGGGGGGCGACGGTAGGCGGTACGGGAGGTTCCTGTTCGGGCAGCGGTATGGCCTCTTCGCCCGAGAACTCTTTCCAGCGTTCGCGCATGAACTGGGTGTATTCGGCATTTACGCGGGCCCGGTAGGCGGCAAAATCCTCTTCGGCCTTTTGCTTGTACGAGGCAAAGTCGTTCCGTCGTGCGTTTCGGTACTCTTCATACGAGTTTTGGGCCGTGGCGCAGAGCGGAAAGAGAATGGCAATGCCGACGAGAGAGAAAAAACGGGGTTTCATGACGGAAAATATTTATCAGCTAAATATCGGAAAAAATGTGGTATGGTACAACACCTTCCGGCGGAGATTTTTTGTCTCGACAAGCCTCTTGTCTAATTATCGAATCTCCACCAGTCAAGATTGAAGAGTTTACATCCTTTTCGTCCTTTAAATACGAAATAGAGGTCGTGAACGCCCGAAACATTTCCGGTCGTATTGCATTTCAATCTCTTCCATTGTTCCCAGCCTCCCGTCGGTGGAACATCGACTTTGGCAATGATGCTCCCGCCGATGCTGTCGAGTCGCACTTCTATTGTGCCTCCACGCCGTGCGCTTGCGGCGGCGACATGGAATTTCTTCGGGCTGTTGTGGCCGAAGTCGACCGCACGCACTTTGATGTAGTCGCCGTCGTGTATGTCGGCAATGTAGATTCCTGTCGTGGCGTTGGGTTCCGATTTCACCCCGCGAGAGAATGCCATCGTTTCGGCCTCGGTGCGCTTGTAGGGGTTGAGGGTGCCTACCGGGTCTACCCCATCATCGGTGGCGTAGATGAGGGGAAAGGTCCCGTCGGCGTTGTATTCAAACCGCTCCACGGCGACCGAGCGGCCGAAGCCCCCGCCGCCCGGCAACTTGCCGGTGTGATAGAAGAGGTAGGAATTTCCTTTGTAGTTGGCCACCCCCACATGGTTGGTAAAGGCGCCGGTCTCTTGCAGGGGCATGACTTCGCCCATGTATCGCCATGGTCCGGTTGGGCTCGGGCTCATCGAGTAGGCGATGTGTTCGGGTACTCCACCCGCTGCATAGAGCAGGTAGTAATTGTTGTTACGCTTGAAAAACCAGGGCCCTTCGGTATAGGTGTCGGGATATTTTACCCCTTTTACCCGTTTTTCGGGATTGGGAGCTCCGAAACTTTCTATGGTCTGTTCCAGTTTTTGCACTGCGCCTTTGAGCGACACCATGTCTTCGTTGAGTTCGGCCATATAGATGTTGGGATTACCCCAATAGAGGAATGCTCTGCCGTCGTCGTCAATGAATACGGTGGGGTCGATGTTGTCCCAACTACCGTCGCAAAGAGGTTTCCCGATGGCATCTTTGAAAGGTCCCGTGGGTGAATCGCCCACGGCCACGCCGATTGCCATGGCGTTTGTAATTTTTGAATGCAGGCACACATACCAGTAGAATTTGCCGTTGCGCTCGATGCACTGCGAGGCCCAGGCCCGGTCATCGGCCCAAGCAAACGATTCGATGGCCAGCGGGGAGCCGTGGTCGGTCCAGTTGACCATATCTTCGGTTGAATAGACGCGCCACTCCTGCATCCAGAAAAAGTCGGCACGCTCTTCGTCGTGTCCCGTGTAGAGGTAGAGGGTACCTTTGTGTACCATTGGTGCCGGGTCGGAGGTGTAGCAGGTTTGCACGATGGGGTTCTGTGCGGACAGCCATATCGGGGCAAGAATAGTCAATGTGGCCGAGATAAACTTTTTTGATGAGGGTTTCATTGCTTTTCGGTGTTTCAGTTGTGAATGACCACTCCGCCGTTGGTGGGAATGGCGATGGAGAATTGTTGTCTTTTTCCTGTTCTGACGGTACGCACCCTCCCTTGGAGCCGCTTGTTGTCGTCATAGACGGTAACTGTCTCGCCGGCCTCGAACATGGGCAGGTCGAGGGTGAGGCGCACCGTCTCTTTACGGGCGTTCACCCCCACGACATACCAGGTGTCGCCGTGGCGGCGGGCCAGCACTACATACTGCCCCGGGTATCCGTCGATGAAGCGGGTGTCGTCCCAGGTCGTGGGCACTGCCTTCATGAAGTCGATGGCCCAGGCCGGGGCGTCGATCGTGTTGTTGGGTGCCAGGGCAAAATGCTGCACGGGACTCTGGAACAGTATGGCCGTGGCCAGTGCGAAGACCTCGGAGGTAACCCGCCGGCTGCCGCCCGGACGGTTCCCGGCATTGTAGTAGCGGTTGAACGTGCTGCCGCCGAAATCCATGCTTCCCACCGTGTTGCGCAGGAAGGGGTGGAGGCAGGCGTTGAAGGCTTCTGCGTCGCAACTGTTTTGCGTGAAGTTCATGTTCTCGCTGGCCAGTACCGCTTCGCTGGCGGCATAGTTGGGATACATGCGTTCCCAGCCGCGGGGCAGGGTGCAACCGTGGAAGATGACCAGCAGGCCGTAGTCGTTGGCATCGGCCAGAATCTCCTCGTAGAGTTGCAGGGCGGCCTGCTTGTCGCTCCCGAAGAAGTCGACCTTGATGCCCTTGATGCCGGTCTGTTGCAGCCATTTCATCTCCCGGCGGCGCCTGATGAGGTTGTCCATCTTGCCGCGCGGCCCCTGCGGGGCATCGTTCCAGTAGCCGTTGGAGTTGTACCACAGGTAGAGGCCCACCCTTTTGGAGCGGGCGTAGGCGGCCAGTTCTTCGATACCCTTGTAGCCGATGCGGGTGTCCCACCAGGGATCGCCAAGTACCGTGCGGTAGCCCATCTCGGCACAGAAGTCGATGTAGCGTTTCTGTTCGGCGTAGTTCATGCTGCCGTCGCCGGCGATAATCCAGCTCCATGTGCCGCAGCCATACTCGTCGACATACTCTTTCGAGGGTTCATAGAGCGGCTCGACGAGGTCGAAGGCCACCGTCGTCTCGACCACCGGCGCGAGGGTGCGTCCCACGGTGAGGGTGCGCCACGGCGTCTCTCCCGGCAAGGTGATGCCCGGCGAGGCCGAGCCGTTGCCGTTGAACTCCTCTTCTTGCGGGAA
>CAJLYN010000155.1 GCA_905210875.1 uncultured Bacteroides sp.
CGCCACTGGGTTGCTGTCGGTCAACATACTGATTGTAAACAATTACCGCGATGTCGAAGACGACCGTGCTGCCGGCAAACACACGACAGTCGTGCTCTTTGGCCGCAAAACTGCGCGCACGGTCTATCTCATTAACGGCATTCTGGCGGTGATATTGGTCTCGGCCTGGTGGATGGCTTCATGGCCGGTCGGAATAATCTTGCCCATCATCTACCTATATATGCACGTAAGTAGCTATCGAAAACTATCACGACTCTCGGGACGAGCTCTCAACCCCGTATTGGGTGCAACAGCCCGCAATCAATTGTGTTTTACTCTACTGCTTATAATCTGCATCGTCACGGCTACTCTCGCCCCCCCCTATAAACTCCTGTCATGATTATCTTTCACAACCACTATGCCAATGCTTCTTTTTGGAGTAAACTTCTGATTTTTATCGGCATCGAGTTGCTATGCTTCTGCCTTATGTCGCTTTTCACGGTATTTTTTGCCTTGACAACCTCCGGTCTCACACTCACCCGCTTTGCACTCACGACACAAGATCTGTTGCTCTTTATCCTGCCGGCATTGTGCGCAGCATATCTTTTCGGTGGCAACGCATTCCGATATCTGAAAGCCGACCGCGCCCCAAAAGCCGGTGCCATAGCCGGCATCGTGCTGTGCCTGCTCTTTGCCATTCCGGCCATGAACCTTCTCATTGAATGGAACGAGTCAATTGTACTTCCCGAGTCGCTCGCCGGCATCGAAGCGTGGTTGAAGGCTCAGGAGGCAAGCGCGCAGGCCATGACCGAGCAGATGCTGCAAATGTCGAACGGGGTCGACCTCATCATCATGATATTGATTGTGGGAGTGCTCACCGGCATCGGCGAAGAATTTGTATTCAGAGGCGTCCTGCAACGTCTTTTCCTCGAAAAGTTTCGCAACCCGCATATAGCCGTATGGATAACGGCCATGATTTTCAGTGCAGTACATTTTCAATTCTATGGATTTGTACCCCGCATGTTGCTGGGGGCATTCTTCGGATATCTGCTGGTATGGTCGGGCAACATCTGGCTGCCCATCTTTGCCCATGCCCTTAACAACAGTTTATCGGTTGTGGGTGCATATATGCAGCAAAGAGCCGATAACGAGACCTTCATCGACACTCTCGGGACAACAACAGAAGATATAGCCTGGGTGGTAGGCGGAGCTATTCTGACAATATTCACTCTCTGGATATTGCGATATCGGCTTCTCAGGAGGAAAAATATCGGAAACTAACAACTCACGCTGTAAGGCTTTCGATATAAAAGGGTATGTAAACGCCCCTCTCCGAGGCTTGTGCGACACATAAAGATTACTTACCTTCGAGATGGTCGAACTTCTTGCGATGGAAGATGAAGTTGCGCCCCAAATATTTTTCCCGCACCACGGGATTGGAGGCCAACTCTTCGGAGGTCCCTTGGAAAAGAATCTTTCCCTCGAAGAGCAGGTAGGCACGATCGGTAATACTCAATGTTTCGGGGGCATTGTGGTCGGTAATGAGAATGCCGATGTTTTTCTCCTTTAACTTATAAACGATATACTGAATATCTTCGACGGCAATAGGGTCGACTCCGGCAAAGGGCTCGTCGAGCATAATGAACTTGGGGTCGATGGCCAGACAGCGGGCTATCTCGGTGCGTCGACGCTCACCACCCGACAAACGATCGCCCAGGTTCTTGCGCACCTTTTCGAGGCGAAACTCGGCGATAAGACTTTCGAGTTTCTCTTTCTGATACTCCTTGCTCTTGCCGGTCATCTGCAAGACAGCAATGAGATTGTCTTCGACCGAGAGCTTGCGGAATACCGACGCCTCCTGTGCCAAATAGCCGATACCGTATTGCGCCCGCCGGTAGACGGGAAATGTGGTAATGTCGAGGTCGTTGAGAAAGATGCGCCCTTCGTTAGGCGTAATCAGGCCCGTAGTCATGTAGAAGGTGGTCGTCTTTCCGGCTCCATTGGGGCCCAAAAGTCCCACAATCTCGCCTTGGCGCACATTGATGGATACATGATTGGCGACCGTGCGCTGGCCGTATTTCTTGACCAGGTCTTCGGTACGAAGCACCATCTTGCCTTCGGCGGCAAGATGTTCCATCTCTTCGGGTGAAGGCAGACTCACCTTCGGACGATGAAAAAGAGGCTTTATGGAAGCGAAGATTTTCATGGGAGACAAAGGTAACGATTTTCGCCGAATTGCCGCACGATTCACACTTTTTTTCTGCCCTTGCCGGAGTGATAGCAAAGTCGGTATACGACAGATAATGGGAGCAAAAGAGTAAAGGATTACTGCTTAATAGCAATGTTCTCCGATATTCCGCAAAAAAGAGTTGCCCTCTTCACTCCGAGAGCAACTCCAAACAAGTGTCGCGCGACTCTCCCTATACCCCATAATAAAAAGAGCAATGAGTCGCACTACCGGTTTGAGCCGGCATTATCTAAGAAACTTATCAAGAAAAGTTTCAATCTTATCAAAAGGTATTTTTCCGAAATTGTCGTAAAGATCGACATGCGTGGCTCCGGGAATAATCAAAAGCTCCTTATTATCGCCTTTCAATTTTTTGAACGCGTCTTCACTGAAATAACGCGAATGGGCCTTCTCGCCGTGAATCATGAGTACGGCAGTGCGTATCTCGTCGCTGTATGTCAACTGTGGCGTGTTGATAAACGATAGAGCCGAGGTCTTGTTCCAGCCGCCGTTGGAATTGAGCGAACGAGGGTGATATCCACGCGGGGTCTTGTAATAGGCGTGATAATCCTTGACAAACCAGGGAGCATCGTCGGGCAAAACATCGGCCACACCTCCGGCCAAAGCATATGCACCGTTGCGGGCATCTTCCAGCCGTTGAGCATTGAGTTGCTTCTTCAACTCATAGCGAGCATCAGCATCCATGGCGTCGAAATAGCCATTGGCACTTACCCGACTCATATTGTACATGGTCGAAGTAACCGTCGCTTTAATACGGGTATCGATGGCAGCTGCATTCAATGCCAATCCGCCCCAGCCACAGATACCGATGATGCCGATACGCCCGGCATCGACAAAATCGAGTAACGAGAGAAAATCGACAGCTGCCGAAAAATCTTCGGTGTTGATGTCGGGCGAAGCCACATAACGAGGTTCTCCACTGCTCTCTCCCGTAAACGAGGGGTCAAACGCCATCGCCACAAAACCACGACGCGCCATCTCTTGCGCATACAGTCCCGACGACTGCTCCTTAACCGCGCCAAAAGGTCCGCTCACAGCTATTGCAGCGTATTTTTTTGAAGCATCAAAATCTTTTGGCAAATAGAGATGTCCTGCCAGTTCGATACCAAAACGATTTTTAAAACGCACCCCTTGCACATCGATGGCAGGGTCGATGGCAAATACACGGGTATCATTAGCCAATTTGCTCATAGTCGTAGATTTTTCTGAAGATTGTCGATTGGCAGCCCACACTCCCGTAACCGAAAGCAGAGCCCATGTCAATAATAAGATTTTTTTCATATATACTGATTGAATGTTACAATCGTAATTTTTATCTTCCTTGTACTTTGCAAAAGTATATGCTCTTTTCCAACAATTTCTTATCCAGAATCCGGGAAAAACTACCTCAATTACTGAATATGACCATCTTCTTTACACCCAAACACTTTACACATAAAAAAGAAAACAACAGATGTAGCTCCGCTTTCATAAGAATATAAAGAATAGCGCCCCAAGGTTGATAATAAAGCAATCTATTGATTATCAATTAAAAATATGCTTATTCTCACTTTTTTGAGGATATTCCGCAGAATTTTGGTAAGTTTGCAACGGCTTCTACAGTCTGATGCTGGGAGGCGGCTAAAATGCATATTTTTATGAAGATGCTTTTCCAATCGCTGCAACGATTCGGCGACTATATTTTATTGCTTAAAGAAATTTTTACCACCCCCGATCGGTGGAGCGAATTTTTCAGACGATTCAAAGACGAGGCCTATATGCTCGTTATCGACTCCATTGCCATCGTCGTAACCATATCGCTCTTCATCGGCGCGGTTATTACCATACAGACGCAACTTAACGTCTCCTCTCCCCTACTGCCGGCCTATACCGTGGGACTCGTCACCCGCGACACGTTGCTGCTCGAATTTTCGTCATCGATCATGTGTCTGCTGCTGGCCGGGAAAATCGGCTCGAACATCGCCTCCGAAATAGGCACCATGCGAGTCACGGAGCAAATCGACGCCCTCGACATCATGGGTGTGAACTCGGCCAACTACCTCATCTTGCCCAAAATCACGGCCATGGTTGTGTTTATCCCCGTGCTGGTGGTGTTCAGCATGTTCTCGGGACTCTTCGGCGGTTACGTCGTTGCCTCGTTTACCGACATCATTCCGGCCTCGCGCTACATTTACGGACTGCAATCCTACTTTGTCGAATATTATATATGGTATACCATCATCAAGTCGCTCTTCTTTGCCTTCATCATCAGCAGCGTGGCCTCCTACTTCGGCTACCGGGTGAAAGGCGGTGCGCTCGAAGTAGGAAAAGCCAGTACCGACTCGGTGGTAGTGAGCAGTGTCATGATACTCCTGCTCGATGTCATACTCACTAAACTGCTTTTACAATGATAGAGGTAAAACACATTTCCAAGTCATTTGACGGCCGATCCATCTTAAATGATATTTCGGCTCAGTTTTTCGATGGGAAGACCAATCTCATCATCGGTAAAAGCGGTTCGGGGAAAACCGTACTGATGAAATCAATCGTAGGCCTGCTGCGCCCCGACTCGGGCGAAGTGCTCTACGACGGAAAAGACTTTCTGCGCATGAATGCCGCCGAAATAAAAACTCTACGCAGCGAGATAGGCATGCTGTTTCAGGGGTCGGCCCTTTTCGACTCGCTCACGGTACTCGAAAATGTCATGTTCCCGTTGAAAATGTTCACCCGCCAGTCGGCTGCCGAGCGGGAAAAGCGGGCCCGTTTCTGCATCGAGCGCGTCAACCTGTCGGGTGCCGACAAACAATACCCCTCGGAGATAAGCGGCGGTATGCAGAAGCGTGTCGCCATAGCTCGTGCCATCGCCCTCAACCCCAGGTATCTCTTCTGCGACGAACCCAACTCGGGTCTCGACCCGCAGACATCGATACTCATCGACGAACTGATACGAGACATCACACGCGAATACAACATCACCACCATCATCAATACCCACGACATGAGCTCGGTGCTTGGCATCGGCGAAAACATCATCTTCCTCAACCAGGGTCAAAAAGAGTGGGTCGGCAACAAAGACGATCTGTTCACCTCGACCAATGAGAAACTGAACAATTTCGTATTTGCCTCGAATCTCTTCAAAACCGTAAAAAAATATATCGACCATTCTCGGACAAAAGAGTAAGTAAGGGTGTCAAAATCGTGAGTATTTATAAGTTTTTTGGTTAGATATTTATTATTTCCAAGAAAAACAAATATCTTTGTAGACTGATTCACACATACATATATTTTTCAGATTTATCTGATACAAAAAAAGACAAACTGCTATGAGCAAGAAAGTTGTTACCTTCGGAGAAATCATGTTGCGT
>CAJLYN010000156.1 GCA_905210875.1 uncultured Bacteroides sp.
ATTTGCAGCAGTATGCGCACGCCGCGGAACTCGACGACGACCCGTCTGTCGCCCGGTGTGAAACGCTTGTCCTCGCCGCCGAAAGTAAAGAGGTGATGCTTGTCGTAGCAGGAGGTTTCGCCGTCGGGTTTCACAAAGTAGAAGTGGTTGTAGTACCGCCCGTTCTCTTCCACGGCCACGCTGCCCGCCACGGCGCAGTCATATTGCGCCGCCCACTCCTTCATGCAGTGCAGGGTGAGGTTGTCGGCCGGCTCGGCCACCCCTTGGGGTTCGGTGCAGAATCCGGTCGAGAACATCTCGGGCAGTACCAGCAGGTCGGCCCGTTCGCAGCCGGCCAGAATCTCCGCCACATGCTCGCGGTTGGCCGCCGGATTGCCCCAGACAATATCGTTTTGAAAAATGGCAATTTTCATGGTATTTTCGATAAGAAAGTACAAAGTTAATGATTTTATCGGCAAATAAAAGAAATATTTTATGTTTCTGCTCGTTTGCCCGATAATTTAAAATTTTCTTTTTCTGCTCAGCAATAAAAATAAGGCAGAATGGCTGAAATTTATATCGCCGGACTTTTTCTTGTTGTGTGATAAATAGGAAGGGCTGGAGCTTGACTCCAGCCCCTCATGCAGTAATGAGAAAAATTTCTTATCAGGTCAATCGTTTTCCGACCACATTTCGCACTGTTCCATGATTGTGTTCAAGGCATCTTCCTGACCCTCGGGTGGGTAGTGATATTTGCGCAGCAATCGTTTTACGAGTCGTCGCATTCCGGCGCGGGCGCTCTCTTTCAGATTCCAGTCGATGGTTTTATTTTTTCGCAGAGCATCGGTCAGTTCACGCGTGATAGCCAGTAGCTGATCATTGGAGTAGAAGTCGCGTACGGCTTCGGGTTTGGTCAGTGCGTCATAGAAAGCGAGTTCTTCCGGGCTAAGGTGTAATGCCTCGCCTGCTTTTTCTCCGTTGATGATTTCACGCGCAGTCTTCAACAGTTCTTCGATGACCTCTTCATTGGTCAAGAGGCCCTTTAAATAATTGCTCATAGCCTGGGCGAGAATCTCCGAAAACTTGGCAGCGCGCACGGTATTTGTGCGGCGGTATATCTGCACCTGTTCATCAATAAGTTTACGCAGCAGTTCCACGGCCAGATTCTTCTCTTTCATGTGGCCTATCTCTTCGAGAAATTTCGGGTCGAACAGCGAAAACTCTTTCTGTACGTCCGAGAAGAGATTGATAACACCTTCGCTCTGAATGCTCTGTTTGAGCAGTTCGTTGATGCGCTCGTTGATTTCACGGAACGAAATTTTGCCTTTGCCCTCGACGCGGGTCAAGAGTGTGCGCACAGCTTCGAAATAGGCAGCTTCGAGTCGTTGTTCTTGATTCAGCAAACTCCGACACAGCGACAATGCCTGTCTGAGCAGGAGCGATTCGCGAATGTACGATTCCTTTATCTCGGTTCGTTCCGGAGCCTGTAAGAAGTCGGCACCGCCGCTGATGGCGTGGGCTCGTGCGAGGTCCGACTCGCCGCGAAATCCCGTATAATCGTAGTCGTGCAGCAGGTCGCGACACACTTCGAGTTTTTTCTGAAATTCCGGATAGGCAGTCTGTGCAATGTCGGGGTTGCCGTAGTTCTGTCGGTCGCGCAGCGTATATTCTTTCATGGCCTGTCTCAATGCCGAGGCGATGCCCACATAATCTACCACCAGACCGCCCTGCTTGTCGCCGAATACGCGGTTCACGCGGGCGATAGCCTGCATCAGGTTATGGCCTGCCATTGGCTTGTAGACATACATTGTCGACAGTGAGGGCACGTCAAAGCCCGTCAGCCACATATCCACCACGATAACGATTTTCAGCGGGCCGTTGTTGTCTTTGAACCGCCGTTCCAATTCTTTCTTGTAGGTATCGTTGCCAATTATGGGGCGCCACTCCTCGGGATCCTTGTTGCTCGACGTCATCACCACGGCCAGTTTCTCCTGCCAGGTGGGGCGCATTTCAAGTATCCGGTGGTAAATCTTCATCGCTATCGTTCGCGAGTAGGCCACAATCATAGCTTTGCCGGTCTGCTCATATTGGCGGAACTCCTCGTAGTGCTTCACGATGTCGTCGCACAGCGAAGCCACCGTCTCGTCGGCACCCAGTATCGAGTCGATACGTCCCAGTTCGCGCTTGCTCTTCTCTATGGCGTACCCCTCGGCTTCCTCGGCCATGGCGTCATATTCGGCATCGATGCGGCGCAAAGTCTCCTCGTCGAGGTGGAGATTTACGACCCGACTCTCGTAGAAGACCGGTCGTGTGGCACCGTCTTCCACCGCCTGTGTCATATCGTAGACATCGATGTAGTCGCCAAATACTTCGCGTGTCGAGCGGTCTTTCTGAGCAATAGGGGTTCCTGTGAAACCGATATAGGTAGCATTGGGCAGGGCATTGCGCACCAGACGAGCCGCACCAGAGCGCACACGGCCCGTGCGCGCGTCGATATGCTCTTCGAGCCCATACTGGCTGCGGTGTGCCTCGTCGACCATTACTACGATGTTGCGCCGCTCCGACAGTGGCTCGTCGCCCTCTTCAAACTTCTGCATTGTCGAGAAGAATATGCCGTTGACCTTTCGCCCCGACAGCAACTGGCGCAGATGGGTGCGGCTTTCGGCCTGCACCGGCACTTGCCGCAAGAAGTCGCTGCACTGTGCAAACTGGCCGTAGAGCTGGCCGTCGAGGTCGTTGCGGTCGGTCAGTACGACGATTGTAGGCGAGGCCATTGCCTGTTGCAACCGCTTGGCAAAGAAGACCATCGACAGCGACTTGCCGCTTCCCTGCGTGTGCCAGAATACCCCGCCGCGGCCGTCCGTTTCGGCGGCGCGGAGCGTCGAATCGACGGCCTTGCGCACGGCGTAGAACTGATGGTAGGCGCTCAATATCTTGATGTCTTGCCCGTCCTTCTCCGAGCAGCAGATGAAGCCGCCGAGCAGCTCGATGAGGCGGCTCTTCTCGAACATCCCGCGGAAGAGGACGTCGAAATTGGCGTAGCGCGTGTCCTCGTTCGAACCGTCCACGGTCTTCCACTCCATGAATCGGTCCTCGCCCGCCGTGATGGTCCCGGCCTTGGTCGTGGCCAGGTCGCTCATCACGCAGAAAGCGTTGTAGACGAACAGCGAGGGAATCTCCTGCATGTAGTTGCGCAGCTGGGCGTAGGCCTCCGAGACGTCGGTCGCCTCGCGCGAGGGGGATTTCAGCTCGACGACCACCAGCGGCAACCCGTTGACAAACACCACAATGTCGGCCCTTCGCACCGAACGCTCCTCAACCGTCCACTGGTTCGCGACCGTGAACCGGTTGCGCATCGGGAGGTCGTAATCCACCAGCCGCACCAGTCCGGCACGCTGTTCGCTTCCGTCGAAGTAGTTGACCGCCACGCCGTTCTGGAGCATGTCGGTGAACCGGGCGTTTTTGCGGGCGAGCGAACCGCTTTCGATGTTTCGGATGCGGGCGATTGCCTCGTCGATGGCGGCGCGCGGAAGCGAGGGGTTTATGCGGACGAGTGCCTCGTCGAGAATCTCCGGACAGAGGGGCTCAGCGAAGTCCCTCACGACATCGGGGCCGTAGAGGTACTCGTAGCCGAGCAGGTCTCGGAAGATTTCGAGGATGGCGTTTTCGAAATTGGCTTCGGTGAAGGGCATAAATTCACTTTTTTTACAAAGTTACGAGAAAATCGTGAATCCCAACGATATGGCTGACAATATGATGGCTACAATGGAGGTTATCAAGGTTATTCGGTAGTTTCTTTTTTGAATAGCTATCTCTTTTTCCTTGTCTTGTTCCTGTTTGATTCGGATGAAATATTCCCGTTCCTGCTGCAGAATGGTTGAGATTGCATTGATACCCTCTTGAAAACATCGTTCCCAACCGGCTTCTGTCTCCCGTTGTCCATAAGCTTGATACGCAAAATATCCGGAAAAGCGGCTTTCGAACGATACGGTTGCTATTGCTCGCAATGTGCTTTCTCGACCTCCAATCTTTTGCAAGGTTTTTATGACATCCTTTTTCAAACGATCCCCTGGATTTTCGATATAATTTCTGATAGGGCTATTATATAATGGGGCATTATTGATGTGGGACTTTATATCTGCAATTTTTGCATCCAATATGGCAATGGCTTCGGCGGGTGTCATGCGAGCGGTTTTGTAAGTATGGGTTATTCGATTGCTATTTCTCCGGCCATCAATTTGGGCAGCAGGGTGTCGCGCAGGGCGGAAAGGTTTTCTTGTTCTATTGTTAGATTTTTTATTTCAGAGTCTATTTTTTCTACTATCTCCTCGAATTCGTTAATTACGGATTCTTTCGGAATAATTATAGACAATCCTTCAATCTCTTTTCTATTGATACAACCAAAAACAGTTCCTTCGCCATTGTATTGCTCTAATAAAGGTTTTAGAGATTGTAGAAGATAAAGGATAAAGGAATTGCATCCATGTTTTGATTTAATAGCAGCAAGGCCTCGACCTATACAACATGTATTTTTTGCAATGTTTATATCTCCTACCGGTGCGCGAACGCTTAATAATACGCTATTTATTTCCGCTATGCGTGTAGGTTCTGTCGTGTATAATCTGATAGATGGGAATCTATTGCCAAATTCTGCCCGACCTTGATAAAAAATAATACCGTCCCCTTCTTCATTGTAACTGCTACCTTTGGGAGATTGTCCCATTGTAATATCGGCTACCTCTGATAAATTTCCTACTTTCCAGCCTTGGGGGATTTTGCCTAATTCGGAATCGACAAAGGGGCCGTTGCGGAAGGGCTCGAAATCGACAAACCACGACCGGAAGAGGGCCTGCGCCTGTGCCTCCAAATTCGCGTTAATCCGCTGATTCAATTCGATTTTATCATCCAACGATCCCAAAATCCCCGCAATCCGCCGCTGCTCGTCAAGAGACGGCAGAGTTAAGGTAAATTCTCCAATAGAATTTGCGCTAATATTAGGTTGAGCTGTTTCGCTATCTATATGATTTCGTATGTGGCTAAAGAATGTATTTTGACACAAGTAATAATATAGATAGTTCTTATCTATATATTTATCAATAGGTTTAAATAGCAAAACCCGTTGATTGATGTAAGCTTTTTTTTCAGATACAATTCGTCCTAATTTCCCGATAGTAGCACCAGTCATCGCCAAAACATAATCGCCTTTCTCTGTTTTATATTTTTCCAGTTTTTGACTACTATATTGTGATATGTCTATTCCTGTCAAAGATGACATATCTACAATTGGAGGTTGAATATCTGCAATTTTTATTACTTTGTCAGGATAATTCCCAAAATCTTTGCTTTTAAAAGCAAAGCCCGCAACAAATGTGCATATATCTCCCAGTCGGTATGTTTTCCACTCACTCATTCTACTTTATTTTTTATTCGGCCGAATTATGAAAAGCTATATTATCTATTCTTTTTTGTTCTCTCTGAACAAAATCATATAATTCTTTCTCAAACCTCTTTTTCCCCTCTATTAGATAGTCTGAAATCTGATAGCAAAAGACATTCATTAAGTTTATAGCTCTATCCAAATCATTCTTTC
>CAJLYN010000157.1 GCA_905210875.1 uncultured Bacteroides sp.
CCCCTCTCTCTTTGGCGGAATTGTGCGATGGGGCTGTTATTTGATGTTTCCCCGCAGGCGAGTGAGGTATTCCTGCATGGCGGCACTGTCTTTCCGGGCCACGATGTCTTGGAGGTGGGCCAGGTTCTCCTGAATCTTTTCCAGCTGTTCGCTGGTGTGGGGGTTGAAGAGAATTTCGCTAATCAGGTAGTCGTCTTCCGAGAAGAGACCGCGGGCAATGTTCATGTGCTTCTTGAAGGTGGTACCCGGGGCGTCCTGGTGCTTCATGATGGAGGCGAATACCATGGTCGAGGCAAACGGTATGGAGAGCGAGTAGGCTATCGTCTCGTCGTGTTGCTTGAAGGTGTACTCAAAGATGTTGAGATGCAGGCGGCTGTACAGGTCTTTGAAGAAAACTTTTCCCAGATGATTCGATTCGGAGATGATGATGGTGTTCTCCTCGGAGAGGTTGCTGAGGTTGGCAAACGTGGGACCGAACATGGGGTGTGTCGACACAAACGGGTGCTTTACCTTGGCATAGAACTCCGGCAGTCCGGTTTTTACCGAAGCGATGTCCGATATGATGCAGCTCTCGGGAATATGAGGTAGCACGGCTTCGAATGCCGGTATGGTGTATTTTACGGTGGCGGCGTTGATGAGCAGTTCGGGCTTGAAAGCCTCAATTTCTTCCATCGTCGTCATGCGCTGGGTGTTGAAGGTAAACCTCAGCCGCTGCGGGTCGGTGTCGTAGATACCCACCTCATGCTCAAAACTCAACACGTCGGCAAAGAACGAACCCATCTTACCGGCGCCTAAAATCAGTATTTTCATCGTCCTTTTCTTATTTGTTGATGATGACCATCTGCTGGCGTATCGACTCTTCGTGTATGGCTGCCAAAATGGTTTTCATGAATTCTCCGTCCATGTCCAGATCTTGAGCCTGGCTCACCCGTTTGCTGAGAATCTCGTCATATCGGGCCGTTTGCAGAATGGGCATGTCGTGCTCTTTCTTGTATAGTCCGATTTCGCGCGACACCCGCATACGTTTCGACAGCAGGTCGAGCAGTTGGTTGTCGAGTTCGTCGATTTGGCGACGCAGTTCGTTCAAGTTCTCGGTGCTTTGTGACGTTTCACGCACGATGAGCATGTCGAGAATGTAGGCCAGCACGTCGGGTTTTACCTGTTGCGAGGCGTCGCTCCAAGCGTTGTCGGGGTTACAGTGCGATTCAATGATGAGACCGTCGAATCCGAGGTCCATAGCCTGTTGGCAGAGCGGAGCGATGAGGTCGCGTTTGCCGCCTATGTGGCTGGGGTCGCAGATGATGGGCAGGTTGGGAAAGCGGCGGCGCAATTCGATGGGAATGTGCCATTGCGGCAGGTTGCGGTAGATGCGCTTGTCGTAGGCGCTGAATCCACGGTGTATCACGCCGATTTTGCGTATGCCTGCGTTGTAGATGCGCTCTACGGCACCAACCCACAGTTCGAGGTCGGGGTTGACCGGGTTTTTGATGAGTATGGGTATGTCTACACCTTTCAGTGCGTCGGCGATTTCCTGCATCGAAAAGGGATTGGCTGCCGTGCGTGCTCCGATCCAGAGTATGTCTACGCCGTATTTGAGGGCTTCGAATACATGGTATTGGTTGGCTACCTCGGTAGCTACATACATGCCGGTCTCTTCTTTGACACGTTTCAGCCAGGGAAGGCCGACGGTTCCCACGCCTTCAAATCCACCCGGTTTGGTGCGGGGTTTCCATATTCCGGCCCGGAATATCTTGATGCCCTGAGCTGCCAGTTCCTTGGCGGTTTCGAGTACTTGCTCTTCGGTTTCGGCGCTGCACGGGCCGGCGATGACGAGCGGACGTTTGTTTTCGATACCCGGCAGGGTAATCGGTTCGAGATTCATGATAGAGTCTGCCATAGTTATATGATTTTTATGATATTCTAATGTGTTCTTTTATGCGTCGGAGAGATTCTTCCAGAGCCTTTTGGTCGGCACAAAGAGAGATGCGCACGTAACGCTCACCCTGGCTGCCGAATATGATGCCGGGCGTGATGAAGACACGGGCTTCGTAGAGAACCTTGTCGGCCAGTTCGGTACAGCTGTTCATGGTATCGGGAATCTTGGCCCAGAGGAACATGCCACGTTGTTTTGGGTCGAACGTGCAGCCCATAGCTTCGGCAATCTGTTCGGCAATGACCCGCCGTTCCCGGTAGATGCGGTTGTTGCTTTCGTACCAGGAGGCCGGAAGCGACAGAGCGTGGGCGGCAGCCTCCTGCATGGGACGGAATGTACCCGAGTCGATGTTGCTCTTCACACGCAGTATCCAGGAGACGAATTGGGCGTTTGAGGCCAGCATGCCTACGCGCCACCCAGGCATGTTGTGCGATTTACTCATGGAGTTCATCTCGATGCATATCTCTTTGGCGCCTGGTATCGACAGAAGACTCATTGGGTTATCGTTGAGTATGAAACTGTAAGGGTTGTCGTTGACTATGATGATGTTGTGGCGTCGCCCGAAGTCGACCAGCTTTTCAAACAGTTCATGCGAGGCCGGAGCGCCGGTCGGCATGTGCGGATAGTTGACCCACATGAGTTTCACTCCCGAGAGGTCGCATTTGTCGAGTGCGTCAAAGTCGGGTTGCCACCCGTTCTCTTCGCGCAGTTCATACGGAATGATGCGGGCTTCGGCCAGTCGGCTTACCGAGGTGTAGGTGGGGTATCCCGGGTTAGGAACCAGCACGCCGTCGCCGGGATTGAGAAAAGCCAGTGAGATGTGCAGAATACCCTCTTTCGAGCCGATGAGCGGTTGTATTTCACAACTCGGGTCGAGTTCTACGCCATACCATTTGTGGTACCAGTCGGCAAAGGCTCGTCGCAACTCGGGTATTCCCACATAAGGTTGATAACCGTGGGTGTTGTCTTTGCGGCTTTCGCGGCAGAGAGTCTCAATCGTCTCGGCATGGGGTGGACGGTCGGGGCTGCCTATTCCGAGGCTGATGACATTCAGCCCGCGGGCATTCATATCGGCTACTTCTTTGAGTTTCTTTGAGAAGTAGTATTCGCTTATCTGGTTTACCCGGTTGGCGGGAACGATATTACAGGTTACATTTTGATTCGGCATATTCTCCAAGTATTTTAAGTTCTTTGGTCAGAGGGGTAATGGCATCGACGGCCTGGTGGTAGCGCAGACGGTCTTCGTATACGACGTCGATGTAGAACTGGTATTCCCATTCGCGGCCGATGATGGGCAGCGACTGTATTTTGGTCAGGTTCATTTTGTAGAATGACAGAATCGAGAGTACCTGCGAGAGGCTGCCTTCGGTGTGCGGCAGGGTGAAGACGAGGCTCGATTTGTTGCAAACTTTGCCTTTACGCAGGTCGTCGGCCTGCCAACGGTTCGACAAGACGAGGAAGCGGGTCGAGTTGTGCTTGTTGGTCTCGATGCCTTCCTGCAAGATTTTCAGGCCATACATGGCGGCAACATCTTTTCCGCAGATGGCGGCCCGCCCGTGCAACTTGTGGCGGAATATGTCTTCGGCGCTCTTGGCTGTGTCTTCGGCTTCGACCGCTTTGAGCCGAGGGTGGGCGTTGAGAAACTCGCGGCACTGCATCAGAGCGATAGGGTGGGAGTTGACTTCGGTAATGTCGTCCCAGTCGTCCTCGGGCAGGCACATAATCGAGTGGGAGATATGCAGGCGGGCTTCTCCTACGATTTGCGTGTCGCTCTCGCGCAGCAATTCATGGTTTTGCAGCAGGCTGCCGGCGATGGTGTTCTCGATGGCCATCAATCCGATGACAGAGTCATCTTTCTTTATGTTTGAGAAAATATCTTCAAAAGTGGCACAGTAGATGACTTCGATTTCTTCTCCGCTGAAGTAGCGATGAGCGGCGATGTCGTGAAAAGAACCTTTGGCTCCTTGTATGGCTATACGTTTCATATTGGTTGGTTATTAAAAAATCCCACTCTTCCGGAGGGAAGGTGGGATTAACATATCATGGAACTTTTGAGGCACATACGATTGCCTCCCACCTTGACGCCTTGTTGCATAAAGTAGAAAAAGTAAAATCCGTAAAATCGAAAATATCGTTGTGCCATATAATTCGGTATATATTAAAAAATCCCGTCTTGTGAACGGGATTTCA
Organism: uncultured Bacteroides sp.; assembly: GCA_905210875.1. Classification (GTDB taxonomy): domain Bacteria; phylum Bacteroidota; class Bacteroidia; order Bacteroidales; family UBA11471; genus Caccoplasma. Next base: position 4,124 of record CAJLYN010000157.1, read on the forward strand.
TTATTTTATCAATTGTCGGCCACACAAAATCCCGTTTTTACTTTTTGTTAAAGTAAAAATAGAAAAAATAGGTGTAACCGAAAGAATGGTTCATAGTCGATGCTTGTTTTTATTACGCAACAAAGATAGGTAAAATGAAGAAAAGAAAAAAGTATTTCGCAATTTTTTTTGATAAAAAGAAAAATAAATCTCCATTCTTCATCAAAAATGTAATATATATAAATATTCTATCCATTTTGTAAGCAATAAGGTCCAAAGTCGGTCGACTTAAATATTTTTTATTATCTTTGTCTATAATAATAGATTGCATATGAAAAAGATTCTTCAAGATTTCAAGGCATTTGCCATGCGAGGAAATGTCATTGATATGGCAGTGGGTGTAATTATCGGAGGGGCATTCGGGAAGATTGTCTCTTCGCTTGTGTCGGATATCATCATGCCGTTGATAGGAGTACTTATAGGTGGCGTTAATTTTAAAGACTTGAAATGGACGTTTCACTCTCCTTCTCTCGGTAGTGATATACCGGCTCGGGAGGTGGCGGTCAATTATGGAAATTTCATACAGGCGACATTTGATTTTTTAGTGATTGCCTTTTCGATATTTCTCTTTGTAAAACTCATATCTCGTTTTTCGCGTAAAAAAGCTGCCGAGGAAGCTGCCAAGCAGGCTTCGGCTGCGCCCCCGACTGTTTCGGACGAGGTAAAGTTATTGCAGGAAATACGCGATTTACTCAAAGAAAAGAACCCATACCGAGAGAAATAAAGAATTTTTTGGCTGTTATATATTCTTATACCAGGAAATTCGTATCTTTGGAAAAAAATAGACAGGTATGAATGCGGTACGAGAATCGATGTTGAAATTGATAGCAGAGGCTTTCTGTGAAGCTATTGAGAAAGCAAAAGACGATAGCACTTATTCGTTGACTGATATGTATGTCGGATTCCGACCCGAGGAGCTCTCTTTATCTCTTTACGATGATAAAGATGTCTTGTTGCAGCAAATTACCCTAGATGAATGTGAAGACCTCAAAGAGGTCGCTGATGCACCCACGTCGGAAGGTCTGGTAAAACTATTGCGAGAGGCCTTGAATATGCCCGAGGTCGATGCTGCGTTTTCCTCTCTCGATACAGTGGCTCCGGTTTCGGTGGTTCTCATTAACGAAGAGAAAGAGCCGGTGTGTGAGTTGAAGACTTTCGACAATGAGATGCTTTTTCTCGAAGACGATTTGTTGAAAAAGATGGGAGAGGAGTTGGACGATTTTTTTGAAAAGTTGATGTCCGACGTTAAGTAAGCAAGTGCCAACTTGAAAATAAAAAAGAAAAGGTCTGCCATTCACGGCAGACCTTTTTTGAAATTTTACCCCGAGCTTCATTCCCATCTAGAAGCTGAAAAAGCCTAATGGCTGTTTATTGCTGACATACCATTCACCATCTTGT